>CABSMB010000001.1 GCA_902478705.1 uncultured Collinsella sp.
CAAAAGTCGAAACGGCTCGCGCGGGCGTTTCGGTTTTTCGTTTCGCATCTCAACTCGCGTCAAAACAAAACGCGATTTGAAAATCGATAGCGACCGAAGGTCGCGATCATAGGCGGCTTGACCGCCGCATGAAAACCGACTCGCTAATCCGAATCGCAATGCGAGCCGCGTCACCTTTCGACAAATCCAACAGCGCTGCGAGTCACGCTAATGACTCTCCGCGCCATTGAAATTGTCGAAAGCTGCCTCAACTTTTTCGCCGGCGTTGCGAAAAACGATTCGACAAGTCGAATGTTTGCGCCGCGGGCGGCGCAAACCCGCTGCGCGATATTGCAAATACTCGGCATCCCTCGCATTCGCAATATCGCTTCGCTCTCGCTACAGCGAACTTCTAACGCTCAGCATCCTTCGCGTTAAAATTTCGCTTTCGCTCACGGTCTTCACGCAGTTACGACGCCGCGAGGCCTCTCGCTTGGAATGAGGCCTCTCATTCCACGTCTACACTGCGTTTCGCCCAATCCCCGTTCCGGAGATTGCAAGATGTACATAAATCATGATAACCGGGCCCGTAGTCCCTGTTATCATGATTTACGAATCTTGCTTTTCTCCTGTCACGGAGAAAAGGGAAAGAGTGAACGCAGCACGCTTTTTGCGGGTTGGTTTCACTCTTTCTAAAAAATTAGGCAACCATAGCAAGAGGTGACGGATGCCAATCCTCAGTTTCTTGCTTACTTTTCCGGAGGCCACTCCGGAGAAAGTAGAAAAATGGCACGAAATGAATTCGTAAAGGCTCGCGTTTCTCCTGAAGAGAAAGAGATCTATCAACAACTTTGCGAACAAGCTGGTTGTACGGAAGCTGAGTTGATTCGATCCGTACTGATTCATCGGGAAATCTCACTTGATGATCTCGATGACGAAATGCAAGTTCTTGATCGGAAGAAAAAGGCCCTCCATAAGCAACAGGAGGATTACAGGAGAGCACAGGCATCGCGTAAAACCGATGAACGTGGCGAGCCGATTTCTGAAAAAAGGAGTATTCCGTTCCAAGTAATGCTCACTGCTCCAGAAAAAAAGGCAATTGAGCAGCGTGCAGCGGCGCTCGGCATTTCTGCAAGCGAACTGGTTCGCCGCAGCGCAATTTACGGAAAGATCGAATCATTCAATTTTGACATCGCGGAAGTTGAAAAACTCCATCATGAGTTATTGAAGGAAGGAACAAACCTCAATCAGCTGATGTATTTTGTGAACGCCCAAGGGCTTCCCGCGTACAACGAGAAAGCTGTTTTCCGAACGCTTGAAAAGGTTTATCAAAATGCTCGAAAGGTCGACCGGTTCATCGAGAAATTAGAGAAGCGTTATCACGTCGACTATATTCCAAGCGATTATTTGGCAGATGAACCAGACAACAGAAATCTTTAACTCGGACCTATACTTCGCGAATGATGCGCACAGCGCCATTGCAAGACCGATCGCAAGGCCAACGGCCGCTATCTTTGCATAGCTCCTGCCCGCGCGTCCCAGTTTTCGGCCTAAAACGGGATGCATTTTCCGAACCGGCGCTCAAAAGGAAACCGTATCCCGCTTTGGGGCGGGGGCTGCGGAAAATTGGCCCGTGATCTGGTTCGGATTGGAGTATGCGTTAACCGTTGATGTTGGCCGGTGTGGGCATGGAGATAGATGAGTGGATCGAGCGATATAATGACATGCTATGGAGGCCATATGCTCTTTTCCCGCCGTTCTGCCACATCTGCCTGCGCCATTGTGCTTATCGTAATGGCGGTCACCCCTTATCACCGGTTTTCATCTTCAATTGGCTTGGTATCAGGTGCAATGACCTGGCTCGTTATCCTTGGCGCGTGCCTAGCGGCGTTTGGTCACGGTGTTGCGCTCCGCAAGGGGAGAGAAATAAGGCGGCCGGGGTTCCTTGGCGCCTTCGGTATTTTCCTTGCTGCTATTGCGGCGGTTCCCGAGTGGGCCGACTTGGCCTTCTATGCTCGCGGAGATTCTATTCCATTCGTGTTTGCGCCTATCTGGCTGTTGCGCGGCGTTTCATGCGCCTCGTGCTTTGCTGGGTCGTTGCTCCTCTCATGTTTGACACTCCCCGTAGTTGAAACCAGGGGATTCTCGGTTCTGCGAGGTCTGCCGTCGGGGACCGATATGGTCCTCTAGGGTCTTACGTCCTCTCCCCGAGCGTTTAGGCGGCTACAGCCGCCCCGGTTCCCGCGTGCCCCACGGTACCTTCCGTGTTGGAGAGGATGCGTTTCCCCTCCGCCAGTATGTTTCTCGCCGCATTGACGTCGCGGTCGTGGTGCGCACCGCACGCGGGGCAGTCCCATGACCGTACCGACAGCGGCAGGGCGTCGAGCCTGTGCCCGCAGGCCGAGCAGGTCTTGCTCGACGGGTAGAACCGACCGACCTTGACGAGCGTACGCCCGCGCTCGGCGCACTTGTACTCAAGCAGTCGCGCGAGCTCTCCGAACGAGACATCCGACACGGCTTTCGCCAGATGATGGTTTCGTACCATGCCCTTCGCATTCAGATCCTCCATGCACAGGACTTGGTTCTCGTCCGCGAGCATGGTAGTGACCTTGTGCAGGGTATCGGTCCTGGCATCGGCGATCTTCGCATGGATCCTGGCGACCCTCTTTCGCTGCTTCAGGTACCTGCCGCTCGGCTTCTCGCCGCTGCGGGCGCCCGTTCTGCGGGAAAGTCTGCGCTGCTCCCGCGCAAGCTTGCGCTCGTGTTTCTTGAGATGGCGCGGATTCCCGATTTTCGTGCCGTCCGAAAGAGTCACAAGCGTCTCGACGCCGAGATCGATTCCGACTTCCCGGTCGGTCGCGGGCGTGTCCTTGGTTGGCACGTCGGTGCAGAGAAAGGTGGCGAAGTAGCGACCGGCTGCGTCCAGGGAGACCGTGACCGACATGAAGCGTCCCTGGAGCGGTCGGGATACCTTAGCCCGGACAGTCCCGAGCTTTGGCAGCGTGATATGGTTGCGGTCGAGGACCTTGCCGCCGTTGGTGCGGTACGACTGTCGGGCGTGCCGGCGCGACTTGAACTTGGGGAAGCCCGGCTTTCCGCCCTCGCGCACGCGTCGGAAGAAGTTCTTGTAGGCGCGGTCGAGGTCGCGGACGGACTGCTGGAGCGCCATGGAGTCCGCTTGCGCGAGCCAGGAGGTCTCAGAGTCGCGCTTCCACGCCGGGAGCATTCGGGAGAGCTCCGCCCACGAGACCGTCTTGCCCGTCTTCGCATAAGCGGACTTCTTGACATCGAGGGCGCGGTTGTACACGAAACGGCAGCAACCGAGCGTCCGCGCGATCTGGTCGCGCTGTGACGCATCCGGGTAGATTCGGTATTTGAACCCGCGTTCCATCGGCTAGACCTCCTTCTGGTCCTCGATGTACTTCCTTACCTGCGCAAGGGACACCTCTCCCACAGTCGAAACGAAGTAGCTGTTCGTCCAGAGCGTGGGGATGCGGCTTTTCAGCCACGGGAACTCCGCACGCAGGTCGTGGCTCGACCTGCCCTTGATTCGCTTCACCGTGCGATGGATGCTCAGCTGGGGATCGACTGACAGGAGCAAGTGCACATGGTCTGGCATGACCTCCATCTCGACGATCTCGAAACCGAGCTCGTCGGCGACTTTCCGAGCGATCTCCTTGAAGCGCTCGTCGACTCCGTCCACGAGGACGGGCCGGCGGTACTTCGGGCAGAAGACCACATGGTAGTTGCAGGAGAAAACTATGTTGCGGTTGCTCTTGTACTTCATGGTATAGATATTATACAGTATTGAGCTGCATAATATCTACCGACTTATATCCCCATAGATAAATCCAGGGGCTTTACGACGGTCTCGGTAATTTGGGATACGGCGGGCTTTCCTTTGACGCAGGGGGCGACGCGGGCTGACGAAAGAGAAACTCGTCATCCGCAGGACGCGATTTTTACAGAAACAATAGCCGTCCTGTCTTGTCTGCTGTTCTGCTGTCGAGTTTCATGGAGAGTCGTTCCCGAGCCATGGGGGATGCCCTCTGTAATGGCCGCATCAATTGGCCTTATGCTTTTAATTCCTCTGTTCTATCTCGTATTGGCTGCGGTCCCGCTGCTTTGCTGTCCCCGCGCCTTTGGTCGGGGACAGAGCGACGTGCTCGCCCGTTCTGTGCTCGTAGCAGTTCCCATTGGCCTTGTTCCCGCTGTTGAGGTGGCATACTTCGCAAACGATGCCGCGATCATTGCGTCGCTGACGATAGGGTCCGCTATTGCTGCCTTCGTATGCACGTTGCTCAGGAAGAAGCGGAACAACGATTCGGATATCCCCCGCACGTCCGACCCATTCGATGCGGGAGCGTTTTCTCCCTCTCTGTCGCCTCGAGAAGAGCAGTTTGTTCGACTGCTGCTCAAAGGGAAAACGCCGGCGGAAATTGCCAAGGAGACGGATACGAGGCCATCGACGGTGCGGACCACGCTTCACCGAGCATACGGGAAGGCGTCGGTTGCGGGCTCGCGTGAGCTGGTGGCGCTGTTTGCGGGTGGGGGCGAAGCTGTAGAGTCTGAGCTGTCGCAGCGGCATGCCGGCGATATGTTGGCATTAGCTCGGACGCACCGGCTGCTTCGATATCTGCCCACATCTTTTTTTATTTTCCTTGCGGCAGGCCCCTTGGTAATGGCGGATAGCGATTGGGGGTCCGGTGTTTCGTGGGCAGTCGCCTTTTCTCTTACAAGCTATACATTGGGCCTCGGACTGTTTCTTTCGCCGTATTGCGCGGTTGTAAAGACAAATCATGACGCTGATCTGGATAGGGCAGGCGAAGCGATTGGGCTCGGAAGCCCGTGCGTGTGGGCGATACTGTCTGCCGTGGAATGGGCTTTTGTTTATATCGCGGCATGGAGGTGCATACGCGATCCGTTGATGGCTGCACCGGTCCTGTTTTGCGGCATAGCGTCTATGGCTTCGCTCGCTGTTAAGCTGCGCCCGTTTAAGGTTCATGCCCATACTCGGGCTATCGTGCCGTTGGCGTTAATAGGTGTATCCGCTTTAATCTATGCAGCAACTAGGGGGCGAATTCATGGACTTGCGGTACTGACGGGGATGCTGCTCACGTATATAGTGCTGCGAAGCTGTCCGCAGCGCAAAATGCTTGGGGTATGGATGCTCTGCTTTGGGGCGATGGCTCCTGTTTGGGTTGTCTTGCTCAACATGGTGCAGGATCTGACGGTTTTCAAGCCGTTGTTCCTCGCGTCGTTGTTGGGGCATAGTTCGGCTGTCAATGTCGTCGTGGCAACGGTGATCGTCTGCTGGTCTGCGCCCATATTCGTCACGCACATCGCGCTCGCCCGCTCGGTTGAGGACGAGAAAGCCGTCTTGGAGTACCGCGCGAACGGGTCCACCGAAACAGCCCGCGTGCGCCAGCTGGCCCTGCTTATGTCTCGCTCCCTTTCTGATGTTCAGTCGCAAATCTTGCTGATGACGGCAGAGGGCGCAACGACAAAGGCTATTGCGGAGGATGTCGGTTACGCTGCATCTACGGTGCAAGCACTGCGGTCTGCATCTTACCGCCAGTTGAGGATCAAGAACAAAGCGGAGCTTATTTCATTGCTATCGCAGGTAGATAACGTGTAAACGCCTGAGCAATCAACTCAATAGCGGGTGTTTACAGACATCTTTCTCCATTCATGCAAAGGTTGCCGTGCGTCGACGCATTGTTAACCGCTTTTGATTGGAGAAGGCCATGATTAAGCCAAGGAGCGCTATTGCTCGAATCGGAGTCGGCTTGGCGATTGTTGCGGGCTTGTCGATGGGTGCACCTGCCGCATCATTTGCTCAAGAGGAGTTTGACACTTCCCAGGTTTCTAGCATTTCGCAGAGCGCGGATGCCGGAATTGCCACATGCAAGAACAACGAAGATAGAGATTTCGCTTTTCAGTGTTCTGGCACGAGCGCAACTGGCTATCGCCGGAAAGAAGATTCATCCTCAGTCTACATTTGGATTCAAGGCTATTCGGGAAAGCCATTGCGCCTGTACGTGGACGGTGCCTATGACACTAAAGGAACGGGCAACATGAATTGCACGCAAGGCGTGTATCGCTCCAACCATGCGGATAAATGGGAGATATACAACCTCGTCCGTGAGAATGGGCGCAGTCATGCTCGTCTGACTGCATGGGCCGAGTCCGGATACGGCACGGTCTATGGAAAGTGGAGCCCCGATTGCTTCGGTCATTTTAACAAACTTCCCTCCTAGCCAATCCGCAGCTTCTTGTTGTGATTAGGGCCGGGCCGAGCAGCAACGCTCGGCCCGGCCAATGGGAGGGCGATGTTGCTTGAATGGAAATCTATTACGACATGAGTTATCCAAGATATTTGGAAACCATATATTTGCGTTGGCTCTTATTTTGGCGACTGCCATTTCGATGGCAGCTGCCATCGAGGCGTGGTGGACGCTCGAAATTGAGCGCAAGCAGCTGTTATCTTTTGGCTACGGCATTGGTCTGCAGTCTCAGACATACCTCGGCCAAACGCGTGAAAGTAGCTTTGGCAACTGGATTGTTGTGAGCGCGAACGCGCCGTTGTTAGCGTCGGTGTTTTTCTATTCGCTGCCGTTGCTTGCCATGTTGGCCGGGTCGTGGTCATGCCTGTCCGAGCGTTTGAGCGGGTACGAGGCACAGATCTGCACGCGTGTTTCTAGAAATGCATACGTGAACGTGAAGATGCTGTCTGCTTTCCTCTCTGCGTTTGCGGTCACGGCTATTCCGCTACTCGTGAACTTTCTGATTGTCTCCATACTGTTTCCCGCGTATCTCCCCCGAGTCGACGAATCGACTTACGTCGGGCTCTATCTGCATAGCTATTTTTCTGGCCTGTTTTATTCCCGGCCTCTGTTATACGTGCTGGTTTATACGCTGTTCGATGCGGTGGCGCTGGGGGTTCTATCCATGGCCGTGACCGGTCTGTCGGTTGTGTTTCGCAGCAGAATCAAGGCGATGGTCGTTCCATATCTGATTATGGTTGCATGGCACTTTGTTAACGACTGGATTTTTAGCGTCCTTTCATGCGTTGGCTTTAACTGCAACATTCTTAACAGCATCAGGTCGGAATCGCTAAATAACTGGCCCGACATCCGAGCGGGGGTTGCGGAAATCATCTTGCTGTTCGTCTTTTCTTTGGTTTCCGCGAGATTCTTAAAAAGACGCGAGGTGGTCTGATGCTGTTTAGGCTGGTCGCCGCGGACCTGAGGACCGTTTTGAAGAAGAACATCATTGCTTTTATTGCGGTTGCGGCAGTGACCGTTGCGAACTTGGTGTACGCCTACGGATTGTCTTCTGTGTATGGGGTCAGGACGGATACCTTGGGGTTTGCGGATAATCTTGCGCTCGTGTTTGCCGGATCTGCTCCGTTTGAGCCTAGGCCCGGGGTCATGTTTGTGCCTCCGCTAGGGTGGCTATTCCTCATTCTGCTTATTCTCTATACAACACTCGATTATCCGACCGAATCGTTGCACGGGCTTGGTTTACAAGCGCTTGTTCGATGCCGGGCAAGAACCCTTTGGTGGGCCTCGCGTTTTATCTCAGTGGCGGCGGTAACGGCATTTTCACTGCTCGTGGTGGTTTGCTCTGTTGTGATTTGGAGCTTGGTGGTGAGCTCCTCGTTCAGCGCGGTCATTCATGGCGAGTCGCTTCAGCTGGCTAATTTGGCGCCGTGGTTTCTCAAAGCTGCCGAGGCGGATGCGCTGCCGTTTTTCATAGGTCTCTTATTTGCTTTCGAGGCGCTTGCGTTTGCGCAGGCAGCGGTTGGGTTTGTGCTTGGGCCGTCAGTCTCGTTTGTGGTTTTAATGAGCTACCTGATCTGCTCGGCATATGCACGACATTGGGCGCTATTGGGTAACGCCTTGATGCTGTTGCGCTGGGGCGGAATTGTCAAAGAGGGAATCGCGGCGGGCTCGAGCGTCTTGTTTTCAATTGTGATTATGTCGCTATGCCTATCGTTGGGTGGACTGTGGTTTCGAAGGGCCGACCTTATAGAAAAGGGGGACAAGATATGAGCGTGATCGTTAGGGACGTATCGAAGCGCATGGGCAAAAACGATGTCCTGCGCAACGTGTCCATCGAGGTTGACCCTGGGACCGTGGTCGGACTTCAGGGGATAAACGGTTCGGGTAAGACCATGCTTATGCGAGCGGTCTGCGGATTGATCAAGCCTACCGAAGGCGAAATCTCTATCGATGGACAAAGGCTTGGGGCGGACATCTCGTTCCCGCCGAGTCTGGGGATGTTGATCGAGGCGCCTTCCTTTTTGGGATATCTGTCTGGCTACGACAATCTGGAGCTCATCGCTCAGATCAAGGGCGTTGCCACCCCCGAGGACATTCGCTCTGCCCTGCGGCTCGTGGGGCTCGATGCAGACGAAAAAAAGAAGTTCCGAGCATACTCGCTTGGGATGAAGCAACGTCTGGGGATAGCTGCGGCAATTATGGAAAAGCCGAAGCTGCTTGTTCTCGATGAGCCAACAAATGCCCTCGACGAAGCGGGCGTTGAAATGCTCAAGCGCGTTGTGGCGATGGCGGCCTCAACGGGTCGCGAGGTTATTCTGTCCAGCCATGACGGAGAGGTGCTCGAGGAGCTGGCCGATCGGGTTTACTGCATGCGCGACGGTGCCGTTGTGAAAGTTCGGGAAAGGTCGTGAGCGCGATGAAGAAGACCCTGTGGACGAGAAGGTCGGTGCTCGCTCTTTTCGGCTGTGCTGCTACCGGCCTTGCGGGCATGAGGGTGAGCGCCGTTAACGGGAACCGGACGGTCATTCCTGAGAAATATTATGCGGAGGGCGAATGGCTCTCGATGGATGGGGCGTTTCTGGGTTCGAAGGATGTGGCGACTGACGGGTATTCGTTTTGCATAGACGGGGCAGAGCTGCTCACGCCGCGCGAGTATCTCAAGCGTGCGCATGATGATTATTCAAAATATGGCGTCGTGGATACGAAAACGAAATTGAAGGACGCCGACATCACGTGTGTTATCGCCGTAAAGATGCGTGTCAGGAATAAGGACAATGTCGAAGGCGGAATCAAGACGTATGTTTGGCATTTGGTGCCGGAGTCTGCGCCAAACTATGACTTTATGGTCAATACCGATCTGATGGCGCAGGCAATGCCGGCTCTAAGCGGTTCTGCTGCGTTTGCCGTGCAGGTTGGGGCGGAGAACGAGTTGCTCGTCCCATTCATGATGCAAAACACCAACGACTATTTCGAAGGTTACGAGACCGTCCGTTTTGAGAAGGCTTTTCCTGGGACTTATACGATGAAGATGACCGATCTGCCGGAGAGAAGGCTCTTAAGGTTTGAAGTGAAGTGACTCGAAGGTCCTGTTGGGGGAGCCTCATCCTACGCTGAAGCGGGATGAGATTCCCTTCGCAGTGGCGCTCGGCCCTAGTGCTTCTTCTTGCTCTTCTTCTTACAGTTACAAAAACAATCTGCGCGAGCTGATCCATATCGCGATCAACGACTGTCACCCGAAGAATATGGAGCAATTCAAAAAGCTACTCGCCTCATGGGGCGTGGACATTTTCATCAAGAACAATCGAGTCTATGCGACAGATCTCGATATCAGGGAGGCCGGCAATCCGAAGTGCACTTTCAACCTGACTCGACTCGACGGACGTTTCGCGGTCAAACAACTTGAAGCGGCGTTCGAAAAGAACGTGCTGGAAGCCGAGCAAGCCCTTCCTTATGAGAAGCGCTGCGAGATTTACATCCAACGTCTCAAGAAAGCGTATTCGGCGTGGGTCGAACAGGCGAAAGCGAGCAAAGGCGTCGCCTACAATTCATTCCCCAAATTCATCGCACCGAAGTGCGATGAGGATTTGCTCGAAGATCCAGCGGTTCGCGATGAGCTTCTTGCGCGTCGCGGCTACGCAAGGGAGATTCGCAACCGCTATGCCGGCGCCGTTCCCGATGCCGGCGACGACCGCGTTCGCGCCGCCGGCCAGGCGCACGGCGGTAGCGACGCGCCTCACTATCGGTCCGATCGCACTGTCGATCGTGGCGATTATACGCGCGGCGACTCGGCCCGCTAGCCTTTTTGCCAATAGTTCCAGCGAAGAGCGGTGGAACTATTGGCGCTAATAGTTCGGAATTTCCTCTAATTACAAACTATTAAGAGTTATTAGTTACAGATTCACTAATAGTCAGCTATTGGCGGCACCGCAAAGAGCCATACCGTAGTACCAATGTATTAAGTTTTCGCAGGTAGATAGCTAAAAATTTGATAACCCGCCCGCCGTTAAGACGGGCGGGCGTGCTATCATCGAGGTTGTTCCAGCGGTGGTACCAACACCGTGGAACCGCGTAGAGTGAGGTACCAACTCAACATCTACACCGTCAGACGCTTAAACCACAAGCCATCTGACAACTCCATTTTATCCAGACCCGCAGGTCAGGACAACACGGAGAAGTAGATAAGAGAAAAAACGGAACCTCCTTACCGGGAGGTTTTTTCATATCGACCGGGCGTGTGACATATGCCGTTCCCGGTCGGCCAGGCCCCAGGGCCTGCGAAAAAGGTAGCGTTTTGCTCGAATAATCGGTGACTGAGCTGTACAGGTCTGCCGTCCCGTCTCCACGAGGAGACTTCGACGAGGGTAGTGCCTTCCCTGTGACCCCTGCGCTGCCTCGGCCCATAAGGGCGGGGACGGCGTGCCAGGATCCGAGCGCTCGTCCTGCTGCGATACTGCAGGAAAGTAGGTTAAAAGCTGAAGAGCAGGAGTCGGTGGGATATCCACGCGGCGACGCGTGTGTTTGGCGGTGAGTAGCCGCAACGTCAAGCAAGGAGGACTGCGGTAGGCGTGCAGCCGTGACGGACTTTGTGCCCCACCCTGGGCCCTGTCATGTAGAGGGGCATCGGTGAGGACGGCCGATGCGTTAAACGAATGGTCCGGATACATGGCGGAGCCATGTGGAGACCCGCGAGATCGTCGAGCAAAAGGCCAAGGGGCGGGTGAGGTCTTCCCAGCTACATGCTGGTTTCGAAGATTTAGGGAGGGTCCACGACTGTGCCCAAAATCTGTGGATACTCCACCACCTAACAATTCAACCCGCAAGCCAATCAGACCTCGCGGGCAGTCTTATAAACAAGCAAGCCCTTAGCGCGAGGCGTACCAGCTGTCAGCCCTCAGCGCCGGCGTCGCTTCGCTCCCCGGGCGGACCAGAACATCTGGCTGTAACACCTACAATTCGGCAAGGACGCCGAATCCGTTTTTGGTTGTAGTCGAAAATGTACAAAGAGATATATAAATCAGCGAGCTTCGCGAGCGGATCATAGGTGCCGTTAGGCACCGCATCAAAAGCGATTCGCAATCATTTCGGAATGCATCTAGAAATGTTCTAGAGCTTTTCTAGAAAAACGCACGAGAAAGGGCCGAGCCGAAGTGTCTGGCCAGACGCCAATTGTCCGGGAACTGCTCGGTTCGACCCTCTTTCACTTTATTCGATGGCCATACGGCGGTCTAGTACTCCTTGACCGGGTGCTCTTCGCCGAAACCGCCGTCGATACCGAAGCGGCACAACTTGTCGATGGCGAGAAGATGCTCGTCGATGGCGTTGGCGATCTGAGTGTCAACGATGCTGTCATGGTCGTTAAGGATGCGGACCGCGCTGTCTGCATCCATGAAGGCCTTGATGGCCTGCGCGAGCTGGTTTTTAAAGGCATCGACTTTCTCAACCGCAGCGGCACGGTCTGCCATCTCGCGCTCAAGTCGATGTATGACTTCCATTGAATCGCTCATGGCCATTTCTTTCCTTGTTGGTGTCTCACCTAGTATATCGTGCCGCGCGGACACGATCCTCACCCGGTGGTAGCGAATTTAGCAAAACCGCAGGTAGACGGCTTAACAGGATTCGATTTACGGGGTATTTGGACCAGAGCTGGTGCGGATGCCCGCATCAACCCTTTTTCGGGCCGTAAATCGAATTTGGTAAGGTCGATTTTTAGGCGAGACAGTCCCAAAACGTATGCGGGAACCGCGGTACCGTCAGAAAATGCAGGAGGAAATTTGACGGTCCCGTTAATAGATTTTGTGACAAGGGCATGACAGGGGGACAGGTCATTCGCCAGGTTTCTGGCAGACGATATGAGCGGGACATGGAAAATGGAAGCCCCTCCTGTATGCATATCCGCTGGTAAGGCCTGGCCTGGTTTCACCATCGCACGCGGTGACCGAGCACCCATCCAACGCCCAAGTCAAAATACTCAGTACACTGAGTGATTTCACTCACTATACTGAGTATTTTCTCAATTTGCTCAGACTAGTTAAACAGCGGCACCTTATCGAGCAGAAAATCCTCCACGGTGCACGCCCCGGCCGCCGCTCCTCCCACGACGATCCGCTTGGCTCGCGGATACTTTTTTAGGAGCGTCGACATGCCGCTCTGGCCGGACTCTCCACCGCTTTTGACCTCGATGGCGCTCAGTGCATCATCCCTTCGCAGCACAAAGTCGACCTCTTTGACGCCTTCACGCCACCACATAACCTCAAAACCCTCTTCCGGCGCGCGCGCAAGCAGTCGTGCACCCACTGCCGATTCCACCAAATGACCCCGCCGCGCCGAATCTTCCAGCCATTCTGCACGGCCCTTATCGCCGAGCGCCGTCATAAACGCCGTGTCATAAACCATGAGCCGCGGGGTGCTTCGGCGCTTTGCGAGCTCCTTGTCACTGAACTTGGGGATCGCCGTAACCAAACCGGCCTTGCCCAGCAGGTCCAAATACCCGGCGACCGTGACCGTGTTACCGGCATCCTGCAGCTGGCCTACCATTTTTGAATACGAAAGCTCCTGTCCCGAATAGCTCGCCGCGAGCCAAAAGAGCGCGCGCATCAGCGCCGGTTTGCGGATATTCTCCAACGAGAGAACATCGCGCGAGATCGCCGGCTCGACGATCGCATCTCGGATATAGTTTCGCCAACGGGCGTCATCGGAAACCAGCGGCGCCGCACCCGGATATCCGCCGTGATAGAGATAGTCTTCAAAAGAAAAGTCAAAGGCCTCGCTGCACTCGCGATAGGACCAATGCGGCGACCGAATGAGCTCGTAACGGCCCATAAGGGATTCTTCCAAGCCCTTATGCAGCAGCAGCGACGACGATCCGGTCAACATGACCTTGAGCGGCGTCCCCTCCCGGCGATCCCGGTCGTACAATCCCTTGACGACCGTGGACCAACTCTGCACCTTTTGAATCTCATCAACAACGAAAACGGCCGGGGCCTTACCTCCAGACGTGAGGTTTCTTGCCTGTTGCCACTCGATTTGCAGCCAGCTGGCATCGGGATTCACAACATCGTCCGCATTGACCACGTGACAGGGCATGTCTACATGGTGCAACGCCTGCACGAACATGGTCGACTTTCCCGTTTGGCGGGGCCCGATTATAAATTGCATCAACGGATTATTCGTTTCCCGCATCCTCTGGGCTATCACGGCAACTTGATGGCGCTCAAACATGTCAATCTACCTCCTTGTTTCTTAAATACTAAGTATACTGAGTAAAATCACTCAGTATACTGAGTATTTTTTGAACCGGGAGATCGAACCCGCCAACTTAACTCCCTTCACCAGCGGGTTGCCGCCGCCCCTCCGCGAGTCGAGTTTCTGGTCCTTCGTGCTCACTCGATATATAAAAACTGCCATAGCCATATCGAAAAACCGGTATAGCCGGTCCCATCATCGAACCATCGCGAACTGATACGCATCTTATTGCTCATATTCAAGGCCCCGACGTCTCAAAAGGTATGCCTCTGGGCACTCGAAAATCGAACCCTCGATGCCGTGAACGTCGAGTGCCAAAACCCAGTGTCAAAACCTCCGCGTCAATTCCCATGGGAAAATCAAATACGAGGCAGGAGGATGAAATGACACGTTACGGATATGCTCGCGTGAGCACGAAAGACCAGAGGTTGGACCGCCAGATCGAGGCTCTGGTGAACGCCGGCGTGGCCTATGGCCATATCTACAAGGACAAGGTCACGGGTGCCCAGGACGGCGACCGGACGCAACAGAAGCGCCTGTTCAAGAAGATGCGGGCGGGCGACGAGGTGGTGGTCGAATCCTGGGAGCGCTTGACCAGATCGACCAGGCAGCTGCTCAACTATGACCTTATGTTTCGAAACCTCGGCGTGAAGCTCACGTCCCTGAAACAGCCCGTGGATCTAGATACCGCATTCGGGCGCTTCGTGCTTGGCACCCATGCTTGCACCGCGGAACTTGAGCGAGATCTGATCAGGCAACGCCAGGCCGAGGGTATCGCCGTCAAACGGAGCCACGGCGGCAACGTGGGTGGCAGGCCTCGCACTGCCGGCGTCAAAGCCGATGCCGCAGTAAGGCTCTATCTTGGAGGAGAGACTCCTATTCCCGATATTTGCGCTGCGACTGGCGTCTCCAAATCAACGCTGTACCGCATCCTTCGTGAACGCGGATTGGTGGGCGTCAGGAAATAAGTCCGTCTGTCGTTTCGCGATTTGCCTAATAGGCCCGAGTGCGGCGGCGTTACTATATAAGGGTGCGGTATTTCTCTAACCGAAAACCTGCGTGAACGCATGACTTGAGACGCCTTTTTAGAACTCACCGATCGCAGGAAAAAGACAACTCAACAGCGGCCGTGCATTGTTCCCAGCCATATGGCATGGCGGAGCCATGCCCGTTGTTGATTGGAGTGCCGCATCATGGCCGAAAACCAAGTCCAGTCCGAAAAGAAAATGACCAGTCTGAATGTCTCATCGGAGACCCGTGACGCCATAAAGGACATCAGCACGAGCCTTGGTCTCTCGCAGGCCGATACCGTCGCCCGTTTGGTCGACGGCTACCACCCTAACGCCACTCCCGGCGTGAAGGCTGCGCTCGACGCATCGGCCGTCCTCGATGAGGCGGTCGAGCGGGTCAAGCGCATCATCGTGGGCGCTGCCGAAGCTGCCGCGATGGAGGCTCGTGCTGCCCGCGAGGACGCCGACGCCGCCAAGAAAAGTGCAACGGAACAGATTCAGAGCATCAAATCTAATTGCGTCGAGCAGGTCGCCGCCATCAAAGAGAAATTCGAGCTGGATACTGCGAGCTTGGAGATTGAGAACGATGAGCTCCACGCCACCGTCGCCGATTACCTCTCGCAGCTCAAGAAGCTCGATTCCGAGAACAATCAGCTCTTGGCAGAATCAGCCGCAAAAGACGATCGAATTGAAAGCATGAGGGACGCGGTCGACGCTGCGGCCAAGGCTCAGGCCGATCTCAACGTCTCCCTCCTCGCCCAGCGTGACCTGATGGCCGAGGTCGCCGCCCTCAAGGACCGCCTCGCCGCCTCCGAGCAGCGGGCGGCCGTGGCCGAGGCCAAGGTCGAGGTCATGACCCAGACGAGGGGCGAGTAGATATGTCCGACAAGCTAAGGCCGTCTCGCCGTGAGTTGATAACGGCAGGGCTAGTCGTCTTTTTGGTCATGGCACTTGTTTGGACTGTCATTGATGGTGCCGGCGCAAATGCGCTCACCATCAGCGGTGTCATCACCCGTCAAAATGCCGTCTGGGCTTCGCTTGCAGCAGTTTCAGTGGTCATGCTCATTGGGGCTTGGCTGTTTGGCTGATGGCATTCAAAAACAATTAAGTTTGGAGTAGTCGATGGAACATCTCTCTGTTAAAAAGGCAATCAACCTAGCTCGGAACTTTGGGGCTGCTGGTGTTCTGGCAGCCGCCCTAGTTATGACCTCTGGGTGCAGCCAGGCAGACGATCGTCAGACGGCAGTTCAGGTCGCTGATTCTGATAACGCGCAGGAAGACGGGGTTTACGGCAAGATGGAGTATTCAGTCACCGGCGTCGAGGTGCATGATTCCTCGGCTGGCGATGGCGGGAAGGTTGCCGTTGTTCGCTGGCACGCCATTAACAACCGATCGGCAGATTCATGCGCTGTTGGTAGCTACATCACGGCTTATCAAAATAAGCAGATGCTATCTCGCGGGTTTGCCGCCGATTTGCAGGAAGACCGCTTCTCTTCGCAAGGGCTTGCGCCGGGAGGCGAATGCGACGGCGTGTCGATTTTCGAACTCAATGACATGTCCCCCATCGAAGTGAAGATCGACGGAGTTGGGGCTGGATCGAACTCCGTCGACCAGAGCTTTGAATTGGAGTAGGCCGCATAGCGGTTGATTTCTAGAAACCTTCTAGAGCATTTCTAGAGGGTTTCTAGAGCCGGGCGCAGCATTTTCGATCGGCACGATGTCTCGGTAGATAAGGCGGTGCCTGGCGTCGCACCATTTGTCGCCGTGGTAGTGGCCGAAGAACCAGGCGCGGTAGCCGATCCGCCCATCGAGCTCGCCAAGGAATCGCTGAAGCTGGTCGTCCCGATACTCGCGCCCGAGCTCGTGGCACAGCCCCTCAGCAAGGGCAGCCGGCGCCTCGTGAGTCACAACGTAGTCGACCTTCCAGCCCACGCGGTCGAGCGAGGCGCGGCAGTGCCCCATCTCTTCCTCGCTCGGCATCTCCTCGGGCCACCAGCTCCTCCCCTCCCTGCGATACTGCCTGTCATGGCTCGCGGCGCCGCCCATGGCGAGGACTGTGAGCCCGTCGATGTCGAACACCTCGCCGCGCATCAGGTGCAGCACGTGCGGTCGCGCCTCGTGGACGAGGCCGCCGTTCCAAACCCGTGCCGGCAGTCCTGCCAGCATCCGATGGTTCTCGTGGTTGCCGTCCACGAAGCACGTGGTCCACGGCTTCGACCCGAGCCAGTCGAGCCAGTATTTCTCGGCGTTGGACCCATCCCAGACAAAGCCGAAGTCGCCGGCCACGATCACCACGTCATCGCGCGTCAGCGTGCGGCCCAGTGGCCAATTCTTGAAGGCAAACCGGCTGGACCCGTACTCGGCCCTGCCGTGCACGTCGCCCGTCACATAGATAGCCATCAGTACGCGCCCCACGGCAGGAGTTTGTCCCCGAGTCTCACGATCCGGTCATACAGCACCGTGTGCCGTTCGTCCGGATTGCCGTCTCGGTGAAAATGTCCGTAATACCAGCGCTTGTAGTCCAGGCGATCCTCGAGCTCGTCGAGAAATCCGGTCAGCCGGTCCACATCTGGGCGTTCCCAGCCTGGGTCTGGGTAGAGCGTCGGCGAGAGCATGCGCGTCGAGCAGGTATGGGTGATGACGCAGTCGACTTTCCAGCCGGCCTCGCCGAGCCTTGCCCGTGCGGCATCGAAATCGCGCTCGTCCGGCAGCTCCTGCGGCCACCACGAGCTGTACGGGATGCGGTACGCCCTGTCGACGCTCGTCGCCCCGCCCATGGTGAAGACCGTCTTCCCGTCGAGCTCGAAGACCTCCCCGCGCATGAGGCGGCGGATGGACGAAGCATCCGACAGGCGTTGCGTCAGCCCGCCGTGCCACGGCTCCATGGGGCGCTCCTCCCAGTGGTCGAAGCGCTCATGGTTGCCGTCGACGAAGAGAACTGTGTAGGGGCGCGACTCGAGCCAGGCGATATCGGCGCATTCCTCGGCAGAGAAGTTCCACGGAAAGCCAAAGTCACCGGCGACGATGAGATAGTCGTTGCTGGTAAGACTATCGCCAAGCTCCCAGTCGCGGAGCTTTTGCATGTCGAGTCCACTGTGGATGTCGCCTGTCACGTAGACCGTCATCGGATTACCACTTCCCTCTTGTACGCCGCCAGCTCGCGCTCGACCTGCCTGTCGCCGGTCTCGTTGACCCACCAGGGCCATTTCACCCGGCCGCACGGCTCGTCGACTCCGGCGAACCATTCCCTCAGCCCGTCGAGGCTCACCGGGGAGTGCCCGTTGGCATCGCAACCGACGTCGTAGCGCAGAAGGCCCTGCTTGCGGTTGAACTCGTTGTACGCGCCGCCGCTGCTGTGGATGTGCCCGTGGAGGTGCCACGACCCATGGTTCATGCCCTGCCAGTCGGCCATGGGGTAATGGCTCAGGACGATCTTCTGCCCGTCGATCTTGAGCACGCAGATCGGCGGCTCCACGGTGAAGGCGCCCGCGACCGCCGGCTGGGTCCAGTCCTTGTCGTGGTTTCCCGGGACGAGGTGGATGCGCCTGCAGGCGATCTGCTTGCGCAGCCCGTAGGCATCCTGGGCGGTCATCTTGAAACTAAAATCCCCCAGGATGTAGAGCTCGTCGTCCACGGCGACCCTGCTGTTGATGCTGTCGATGATGGCGTCGTTCATCTGCCAAATCGTCTCCCACGGGCGGTCGGTGAACTTCAGCACGTTCTCATGCCCGAAATGGGTGTCGCTGGTGAACCAGATCATTCCATTGTCTCCTTGTCGCTAAAAACCGTTCTCCTTTGCGCAGTTGAGGAGACGTATTTTGAGCGACATGAGGCGTTCGAACCTCATGTTCTGTGCTCCAATCTGCCGGATTGTCCCAGCTAAAACTTCAAAACCTCGTGCGGGCAGAAAACCGTGTCCCGTTTGTGGGGTCATAGTATAGGCACTGTTAGAACTAATAGCCCAAATCCGTTGCCAACTAGCCATTATTAGCAACTATTAGGCCTTTTGGACAGCCGAACTGACTAATAGCCGCTATTTGTTGGGCTGTTTTGCGACCACGAGCACTGCCGTGGATTCTTGACACGGCGCATCGACAACAGCAATGTCAAACGGGTAGAATGGTGCCGACGGCAGCCCAAGTCGTAGGAAGCTGGGCAGAGCCGTTGCTTTGAAGAGTTAGGTCACCGCCTTAGCGACGGTGGCCTTTCTTTTTGGGCTTCGAACCCTGCTTGAGTGCCTTGGAAAGGCCGACGAGGGCCGTGAGGAGCGAGACCAGGGCGGTCAGGAGCTTCACGAACTCGGTGAAATCGGTCATGGGCATCACCTCCCATCGGATGGAGGGCTCTGCCCGGCACGAGGGCTGCCGACAGCGCTGCTGATTCTAGCAGAGCGTCATTCTTCTTCAATCAATCCGTGCTCCACTC
This sequence comes from uncultured Collinsella sp., assembly GCA_902478705.1. Classification (GTDB taxonomy): domain Bacteria; phylum Actinomycetota; class Coriobacteriia; order Coriobacteriales; family Coriobacteriaceae; genus Collinsella. The sequence continues at coordinate 18,944 of CABSMB010000001.1, forward strand.
CCTCGCCGGAATCCAGTCTTTCCGCAGCTCGACGAAGGTGTTCTTGATTCCCGCGACCCCAAAACGGATCGTCTTCGCGCTCGTCACGGGCCTTGAGCTTGCCCCTGGCTCTCTCGACGGCCTTGCCAATCGCTTGCCGCCGAACCTCATCCTTAACTTCCTCGCCGATCTCCCCAAATTCCAACGCCGGCCCGTTCTTGCTCACCGGTCCGTACATGCTCGGCCCTCCCCTGCTCGCGACCTGTTTTCCAGCCAAGACCGTACTCGCCATTGCTTCTAATAGCTTGAACAGCTCTTCATCCGGCCACTATTAGCAACTATTAGCCCAAATCCTCCAGCCCAGCAGCCAATAACCACCATTAGCCCAGCTAAACGACCAAAACAAATCGCCCGGTGCACAGAATCTGAACAGTCACGAGACGCGTTGAACTCAACATGCGTGGCCTGTCCCGCGTGGACAGCTACAGGGTCGTCTGCGTCGCCGGCCCTGTGCCCTTTTTGGCAACTTTTGTCTGCCATGGATTATCTCAACCCATAGGGGCAGCAAAAAACTAACGACAATCCATTTTTAGCCACTAAGGTTTTGTTCACCAATATGCCTAAATCATTCAGAACTGTAACAGTTTAGTTAGAAGTGGTATATACTGTCTTCAACCGAAAGGAGGATCATCGTATGAGCAACACGCCCGTTGCGACTAACAAAAAACGGCTTATGATTACGCTACCAACCGAGCTGACCGAACAAATGGATACAAAGGCTCGGGAACTCGGTTTAACGAAATCTGGACTCGTTGCGCTCGCGATTCAGAACCTGTTAAATGCGGAGGAGATTCGTCTTCATCAGCAGAAACAGTAGGAATATATAACGCAAAAAGGACCCTCATTAGCTTGGCGGCTTGGGTCCTTTAAGCGAAGTGTCATCAACTTGTTGGTAATATTCTACCACTCAAAACATGTTGGTGACCTTGGAAAGGTCACTTTATGGACGTAAATGGCGCTCCGCCCAGCGGGGGGAGCACGTTCAAAAACACAATCTCGAAGGAGGACTTCGCAGCCCTCCTTGCCCAGTCCAAGCCGAGCAACGCACAGATGACATCGAGCCACGTTTCCGCTTTAAACGCAGAATCATGGCTCAAGGACAGCTCAGCCGACAGCGGTCGTTTCATCGCGCTCCCTCTCTCGATGCTTTCGCTTCGCAAATCCGAGGCAAAGCTATCCCTAAGCGAGCTCCTTGTCCTAGCATATATCCACGGATTCCAGCGCAGGGATCCCCTGAAGGGATGCCGCTCGAACGCCAAGACGATTGCCGAAGCCCTGGGCATCTCTCCCTCGGCGCTCAGCAAGAGGCTGCAGAAGCTCAAAAACTTCGCTCTAATCAAAAAAGAAGGCCATGGCGAAGAAATCACCTACAGGGTCGATGAGACTAGGTGGGCGGAGCTCTGCGGCATCGAGTTCATCGATGCGGTGGCTCTTCACGAGTGGACTTCGCGCGGAACTTTCTGCCGGATCCCCCTTTGGGCGATTCGCGATACCGATCTCTCCGCTCTCGACAAGGTTCTTTTCGGCTACATCTTTTCGTTCTTCGCGGCAAAGGAACCAAAGCCGTTTCGAGTATCGACCCAGAATGCCGCCGATCAGCTCGCCGTCAGCAAAAGCAAACTTCGCGTCTCCCTCGAAAAGCTCACGAGCCTGAATCTCGTCGTGAAAACCGTCATCTCGCCCAGGGCACCCGCCGAGTACAGCGTCGATCCGCAGTCATGCATGGATCGCGGTTCCAGGAACCTCTGAGTAGGACGGGCAATAAATCGCCCGTCCTTTTTATTTGCCCCCCGCTATGCCCCTTTCGGCAATTTCCTATGCCCCTTTCGGCAATTTCCTGTGCCCCTTTTGACATTGGCAGTTTCCAAAAAGGGCACAGGAAGTTTCCAAAAAGGGCACAAAAACCCGAAAACTGTGCCCTTTTGGACAACCAAAAGTTTCCAAAAAGGGCACCAATAATATCTAAAGAGGTTTTAAGAGAAAGAAAAGGGAAGAGGACTTTTTCTTTGATTTGAGATTTTTATTCACGTCCATGTCAATCACCGTTTAATCGAAAACTGATCCACTCGCAACGTACTTTCCCGGAAATAAATCCGGTACGGCCCTATTGGTCTTAGCGACCAGCGAAACGTTATAGGCAAATCGAACGCTCGCTTTTCACCGGAAAGGAGAGCAATCGATCTGACTGAAATCGCTACGTCCTTGCCAACTCTCAGCGCCGGCGTCGCTTCGCTCCCCGGGCGGACTAACCCACTTATCTGTAAACACCTGCAATTCGGCAATGGCCGAATCCGTTTTCCGGTTGCCGACATTTGGTCAACCTCACTTCAATTACCGGAAGGGAGCTACAGAATCGAAAATAAGACGTCCTATCGGTGAGGTTCGACCGTTTTCTCACTGATAGATAAAACGGGTCTTAAATCGGCTCTCAGAGGCCCATACAAAAGAAAACGGGCACCTGACGGTACCCGTGATTCCGATTAGATTTCCTTTTCGGCCAGATAGCGATCGAAAAGCTCCCGAGCGATATCCGATACGGACTTGTCCTCCTCGAGTGCCACTTGCTTCAGACGTTTTCGGTAACTCTCCGGAACGTACACGGACAGCTGAACAAGCCTCTCAGATGCCCCTTCAGCGCCCTTTTTGGGGCGCCCGGCTTTCCGTACCTGAGGAGCCGGTTTCTGGGTCTCAGATGCGCTCTCAACGATTTTCTGCTGCCTCTCCTCGGCCTTTTCCGCTGCGACGTTGAAGTATGAGGTCGCCTTTTTGAACTTTGCCATTTACAGCACCTCTTCCAGTTCGTTCAGGATGTTTTCAATCGCCTGGGCGGCCTTACCGTTCTTGGCGATTTCATACACAGGCTTTCCCAGCGCCGCGCCCTGCTTGAAGGCCGCCGCGGTCGGAACGGTGCCCAGCACGGGCAAGTCATCGGCTTCGAGCAGTTCGAGGAACTGGCGGTCGACCGTCTGGTTGCCGGCGAAGTTGTTGACGATGATGGCGAACGACAAGTCGGGGTTCGCCTCGGTTATGACCTTGATCGTGCGCTTCATGGGCTTCAGGCCCAGTGTGCCGGGCTGCACCGGGATGATTGCGATATCCGCATTCTTGGCGTACTCGGCGGTGTCGTCGCTCAGAAAGCCCGGCGTGTCGATGACATTCACGGCGTCCTCGTCGTCGAGCAGGTTCTTCTCGTGGTTCGCTCCGCCCTGGGGGTCCAGGTTACCGAAGCCGACCTTGTGGCCGCGGCGCTCGAGGCCCCAGGCGATCTCGTCGGCGAACGTCGTCTTGCCGACGCCGCCTTTCTGATTGACCAAAAGGATGTTCGTCGCCATGTTCTCCCCTTTCTGAAATAGCGTAGTCATATATTAGCACATTAACATGTGACTACATTAAGTAATTCTAAGTCGCAGTTAGAAATATATGAGCATGTTAAGTAATTAGTATAGTACTACGTTACCGTGCTCATGACTGTGGGTTGGTTTAACCTATAGTCATGCTAAAGTTGCCAAAAGGGGCACAAAGGCCAATACGTTTGAGCAGTGCCGGCACAGCGACCTAGCATCGTGTGCACCGGCGGAATCATCGCAGGCCTGCAAGGAGAGCATATCCACGGGCTCATTGTCGCCGGAGGCCTCGTGATGCAGTACGCGCCGGGCGGCGACTGGAAGCGCGTCGATTGGGATGCGCTTGCCGCCTGGCTCGACAGATGCGGTTACAAGGTTGCTGATTGCGAGACGGAGACCCTTCCGACCGCCGACGCGGCGAGGCGGTTACGCGAGTGGGAACGCAAGGGTAAAAACGCATCGTCGCTGAACCAGTGAGTCAGTATTCTTTAGTTAGACGATGGATATTGAAATTAATCAGCGAGATAATGTGCATATCTCATAATGTATGCGTTTCACCATGAGAGAGAAGGGTCTGTCATGAGCTGGAAACCGAAAAAATGCGTTATCGCCGGTCTCGTGACAACCGGTCCTGGCGGCGGCTTGTTTGCAACCGCAATGACATCGTACCGACTTTTCACTTACTTGTTCTAAAAGGCAGTTGCCATGCTGTCGCAAAATCAATCGAGATACTTGGCCACAATCGGCTTTGCCCTGCTTGCATTACTATTTGTTAGCGACCTTTTGCTGAAACCGCCCAAGGAACTCGTTTCGCTTGCCTTATCCTGCATTTCCGCCCTTTACTTTACGGCAACCCTATTCGTCGGACTAAAGGAGAGGAAAAAAAGCGCAGTCGCTGCATCTGCCGTATGCGTGGTCATAGCCATTGCCTCATTCTTTATCTGACACATTGGTGATTTTAGGGGCGATATCGTAGGAATAAGACCGGGAGAGCCGGGACCAGATTGCCCGGGTCGCCCGGTCTTATTCCGCCCCGCGCCGCAGACGGCGCTCCGATTGCGCCGAGGCGTGACACGCGTGGGGTCTTACCTATTTGTATTACGCGACCGCGAGGTGCCTCTTCTGCATGCGGGACTCCGTCAGGTACATGTTGATGATGACCTGATGGGGGGACGCCCGTGCAGGCGGCCTCCGCCTTGAAGTAGTCGATGTTCTCGCCGTCGATTTTCATGGTGACGCGGCGGCGCGGATCGAGCTCTAATACATGAGGTGCCAGCTTATAATACGTGAGCATATGACTACATTAACATGGTCATGTATTACCGAGCGTTATATGCTGCGCTGGATCCGCCCGCCTGTTATCTTGGGGGCGACAGTTTCTTGCAAGGAGGCAGCCATGTACCAGAATGTCTTTGGATCCGATGGTCAGATCCATCTTGAGAATCAGGTCGGCTACCAGCGCTTAGACCTAACGACGGGTGAGGTGAAGACGGTCATCCCGACCGCTAAGAATATGAGCACCGTCTTCGGCAAGGATGGCGTGGAGACGGAGATTCGGGTGGGGCAGATGCGCCAAACACTGGGCAAGCCAGGATTTGGTCGGCTGTTTAATAAGTGCTAACGGTTGAGCTATCGCAGCATAATCGCAGCTGTAAATATGTGACCATATGACCATGTTAACATGTGCACACAGTCATATGGTCACAGTTGTAGATCGGTTTAATTTGCGGAAGGTTTTGCCCGAAGCATCCGGCACCGCCGGATTCTTTTGGAACGGCCTCTCGTTTGATTGCTTTCCTATCGTTTGCTCCCAGACTGGGCGTCAAAAAAGGCGGCCGAACCGGCCGCCCACAAATAAATAAACATTTACCGAATGTAGGAGGAGAGGAACGATGCCCGTTATTCCCAGTGACCGGCGACGTCGACAACCCAATGCTGTCCCGTAGCCTGCTGCTCATAATGTCCCTGGTCCTCTTTCGTTTCATAGGAATCGTTTACGATAGATCCGCCGATGCCGCCGGAAAGCATATCATTTTCGCTCCACGAATAGGCGGCATCTTCGGAATCGAAGGGCCCTACCATAGCACCACCGTGGTTTACCCAATAGCGGGGATGCATCGTGTAAACCCAGTTGGAGACCCAAACCTGTCCATAGTCAGTTTCCCAGTGGCCCTGCTCGGGAATCCACTTCTTCTGGCTACCGCCGTTGGAAGAGGAATTGTTGCCGCCGGAACCCTGCGAATTGCCGGAATTCTGCTTGGAGTCGGAGGAATCGCCCTTGCTGTCGGACTTCGACGAGTCGGAAGACTTGTTATCCTCCTTCTTGGAGTCATCGGACTTCTGGTCCTTGCCGTCGGATTCTTTCTTCTCCTCGGTCTTGGCTGCAGAGGCTTGCGCCGCCTTTTCTTCACTTGGCTTCTTTTTGTCTTTATTCTTTACCGCTGTGGTGGTCCTTTCCGCAGAGCCGCTTTCTTGCTTTGCAACGCTGGCACATCCAAGTTGAGGTGCCATGAGGCACACCAGAAACGCAACGATAATAGCCTTTGTTCTCACACCGATCTCCCTATCCGTGAAGCCGGGCGTTGACCACTGGCCGGTGTCCAACGCCCGGTTCGCTTTTACATCTGCTCGCGGCGCTTCTTCTGGTCGAGAAAGACGCCGGCTGCCACGAGGACGGTACCGCCGATGGCGAACGTCTCGCCGATGAGGCCCGCGCGGTCGCCGGTCTGAGCGAGGCTGCCGCGCTTTGCGGTCTCCGTGCCGGCGAGGTGCTTCGGGCTGTATGCCGCCTGCTGCTTTGCGGCCTCCTCCGCCTCCTGACGAGCGATCTCATCGGAAAGCTCCTGCTCCGCTGCGATGCGGTCGGACTTCGCCTGCTCGTAGGCGGCGAGTGCCGCATCATAGCCGGACTGGAGCCCGTCCACCGCGGCCTGCTTCTCGTCCAGGATGGCCTTGGCGGGGGCGACCTTGGCACGTGCCTCGACTGCTGCGGCGAAAAGCGCGTTGAGGGCGTCATCCGCGTTCGCGTCATGGCCGGAAGCGATCGCCGCATCGGCATCGATGGAGTTCAGCTTCGCCAGCTTGGCGTCCGCCTGTGCCTTCGACTGCTCGGTGGCGGAGACCAGGGACTCGGCGGCAATGGCGTCCGCCTTTGCGGAGTCGAGCGCGGCCTTGGTGTCATTGACGGCCTCGGCTGTATCCTGCTCGCGCTGCTGCGCCTCTGCGAGCTTCGCGGCAAGACCGGTGATGATCTCGAGGTTCGACTGGGCGACCTCGAGATCGGACTGGGAGCCGGTAAGCTTGTCGCCGGCAACGCCGGTGTCGGTCTTTGCGGCATCGACGGCACGCTGGGCATCCGCGAGGGCGCTTGCGGTGTCGTCCGCCTTTTGCTTGGCGGCGGCGAGGACGGTCGCCTTCTCGGCCTGATCGGCTGCCGCCGCGTCGTGGACGCTCTTTGCGGCATCGAGCGCCTTCTTGGCGTCGGCGACGTCCTGGAAGAACTTCGCAAGGTCGGCGTTCGCATCGTCCACGCCCTGCTGCTTGGATGCGGTGTCCGCCTTGGCGGAATCCAGCTTGGACTGTGCGGTCGTTACGGCTGCGTTGGTGGCAGCGAGGGCATCCTGCTTCTGCTGGACGGTCGACTTTGCCGTATCGACTGCCGCATTGGCGGCATCGAGGTCCGATTTCGCCGCATCAAGCTCGGCCTGGGCATCCGTGACGCCCTGCTGCTTGGCGGCGACATCAGCCTTTGCGGCATCGACCCCACGCTGCGCATCGGTGACGCCCTGCTTCGCGGCATCGACACCTGCCTGTGCGGAATCCGCTGCGTCCTGCTTCTGCTGGACGGTTGCTGCGGCGCCGGCGGCTGCCTGCTGCTTGGTTGCGAGATCGGCCTTGGCTGCGTCGAGTGCGCTCTTGGCGTTCTTGAGACCGTTGGTATAGGAGGTCAGCTTTTGCTCGTACTCGTCGACGGAGATGTGGTTCATGTTCCAACCGGAGCCGGACCAGCCGGAGATCTCTGCGGTGTAGCACTGCGTCTGAAGCCCGGACATGGTGCCCTTGGTACAGGTTGCCATTCCCATAACGGCGAGTTCGGGATTGATGATGTTCATATAATGACCGACGGTGCCGCTGCTGCCGTTCTCCCAACGGCAGTTGTCTGCAATCCAATGGTTGATTGCGACGCCGTTCTTTGCATAGAAATCATAGGCATCCTTGCCGACAAGACCGGTGACTCCATAAAGGGCCTCCGTTGCCTTGTCGAAAAAGCCCTTCTCCTGCTCGATCCACTGACCACTTGGATCGATTCCGTAATTCCATGCCAGGTTTTCGGCAAAATCATATTGACGGGCATGATCGAGCATAGTGTCACTGTAGTTGGCATCCGCAATGGCACCGGCGATGAGCTTGTAGGTGACCTGGAGCTCGGACAGGCCGACCGACTTGCGGTAGTCGTTGACGGACTTCATCCACCTGATCGCATTGATCATGTTGTCAAGGGACGTGGCGTCCTTGGAGTTGCCGACTTCGGTCTTGCCGGCATATTTGGCGTTCAGGATGATGTTGGCTGCGTCATCGGCACCCATGGCCTTGAAGAAGCCGATGGCTCCCTGCTTGAGCTGCGCGTCGGCGGAATCGAGTTTCACCTGTGCCTCGTCGACCTTCTGCTGGGCGGCGGTCACGGCCGCGTCGGCGGTAACCTTTGCGGTCTTGGCGTTCACAAGCTCTTCGTCGGCGGCTGCCTTTGCGGACTCGGCGTCCTTGACGGCCTGCTTCGCTGCATCCAGCTTGGCAATGGCGTCGACGTTCGCCTGCTTTGCTGCATCGAGGTCGGAGTTTGCTGCATCGAGTGCGGATTGGGCGTCGTTCACGCCGGACGCGGCATCGACCGCGGCCTGCTGCTTCGCGGAGAGGGACGCCTGGGCATCGTTCAGCTCGGTCTGTGCCGTCGCTGCGGCGGACTGCGCCTGCTCGAGCTCGGACTCGCACTGGGACTGTGCCGCTCGTGCGGCGGCGAGGGCTGTCTCTGCGTCCGCGACCTTCTGTTTTGCCGCATCGTACTCCGGACCGCTGGCGCCTGCCTCCGCTGCGGCGAGGTCGGCTTTCGCCTGCTCATAGGCGGCGCTGGCGGTTGCGGCCTTCTCATCTGCCGCGTCCTTGTTCTGTTTGGCTGCAGCGAGGACGGTATCGGCGGAATCCTTTGTAGACTGGGCCGCAACCAGCTTGGACTGGGCGTCGGCAAGCGTCGCGTTGGCGTTGGCGAGTTCGGTCTGCGCCTTGCTCACGGCATCCTGGGCGTCGCGCACGGCCTGCTCGGCGGCACCGATCGCCTCCGGGGTGGCACTTACGGCATCGGCCTTGGCTTTATCGAGGGCATCCTGAGCGTCCTGGGCCGCCTTGAGGGCGGACTGGTACGCTTCGTCCTTCTCGGACGCATCTGCCTTGGCGTCTGCGAGACCCGCCTTCGCCTGCTCGAGATCCTTGCTGGCGGCATCGGCGGCGGACTTGCCCTCTGCGACCTGACGGGCGTACTCGTCCATCGCCGCACGGTCGGCTGCCGTGCCGGCACTGACCGCCGAATCGTAGGATGCCTTGGCCTGGTCGCGGGCGGAAGCTGCCTCGTTGTAGGGGCCGGCGGCCTCATCGTAGGATGCCTTGGCGGCGTCCTCCTTCGCCTTCGCCTCGTCGACCTCCTTCTGCAGGTCCGCGATGGTCTGCGCTGCGGACTTCGCGCCGGTACCGGATGCCGCGCCGGCATGGGCGGCGATCGGCGACATCACGGCGGGGTGCTGCGTGGTCCCGTCACCGGTCTGGGCGAATGCCGCGAACGGCGAGATGAGGCTCGATCCGGTCATGGCGGCCATAGTCGCCGCGGTGACGGTCAGACGTGCGATCCCCTTCGGGGCGTGAAACTTTTTGCTTGGCAGTGCGGCGAAGTGATCGCCACCGGCAGCGTGCTTTCCCTGAGTCATTGTGCTGTTCCGTTCCTTTTCCGTGCCCTATCCGACTGGGCATCAGAGTGCTTTCCAATAGAGATAATTATGCGCCTTAACTGGGATTGTTGTATATAGTCCGTTGGCTTTTATACAACAATCCATGACTCTTTTTGTCATGGATACGACGCTTCAGAAATCATTCGGCATGAGATGCAAAGAGCTCCGCGCTGGACTCGGGTGCAGTCAGGAGCAGTTCGCCAATTTGATTGAAATGGATCGTTCCTACTACGCGAGCATTGAAGTCGGTCGGCGTAATGTCAGCCTCTCAAATCTCAAGAAGATTGCCGACGGATTTCAAATCAGCATTTCTGAACTCATGAGAGGCGTCAGCTAAATTTATCCGTCTCATATCCCATAGTGAATCTCGTTGATTCGTGTCTTAAGAAAATGGAAATCGTCCCAACAGATTATCGTCAATCGTCCCAATAAGTCATCGTTATTTGTCCCAACGATGCAGATAGACAGTATAATTTCAAATGAACGATTGAAGGGAAAGTCGATGGATAGGTATATAGGCCGATGCGTTGACTGCTTGGTCGAACGCGATCTTGGCATTTTCGGTGCCGTGCTCATTCAGGGGCCGAAATGGTGTGGAAAGACAACGACAGCTCAGAGATTTGCCGAGTCATCGTTATCTCTCTCCGACCCATCTGGCGGTTTTGCGGCCCTCCAGCTCGCTCGTCTCGATCCGGCCCAAGCAATTGTCGGACCGACCCCGAGGCTTGTCGACGAATGGCAGGAAGAACCGAAGCTATGGGATGCCGTGCGATTCGAATGCGATGCCAGGGGAGGGGAGCCAGGACAGTTCATTCTCACCGGATCTGCGACGCCGCGAGCCGAGAACCAGCCGATGCACAGCGGTGTGGGTCGAATCGCCCGTTTGCGGATGGATACCATGACGCTTTTCGAGCTCGGTATTTCGTCGGGAGCGGTCTCGCTTGGTGCGCTGCTCGATGGAGATTCCGTTGCGGCGTCACTCGGATCCATCGCCGGTATCGCCGGTATCGCGGATTTGCTCTGCCGCGGCGGTTGGCCCCAAGCGGTCGGTAAGACAACTGCCGACGCAATGCGGATATCCGCCGCCTATATTGACGGTGTTTGCGAGTCTGACGTTTCGAGGGCGGATGGAGTGAAACGCGACCCGGTTAAGGTAAGGGCCTTGCTCTCGTCGCTTGCACGCAATGAATCGACTCTTGCCGGCATGAGGTCCATCGAAAGGGATTTGGGCGTAGACGTCTCAAAGAATACGATTACCGGCTACATGGACGCGCTGCGCCGTATCAATATCGTCGACGATGTCCCCGCGTGGCATCCGGCTCTCAGGTCGCCGGTGAAGTTGCGGCAGGGCGCGAAGCGGCACCTTGCGGACCCATCGCTCGCCGTCGCCCTCATCGGTGCGGACCCGGAGTCGTTGTCATCCGATCCGAAGACCCTTGGCTTGCTCTTCGAATCCCTCGTGCTGCACGATCTCAAGGTTTACGCGGCGGCCAGCGATGCGACCGTATCTCACTACCACGACGCTGACGACCTGGAGGTCGACGCGATTGTCCATCGTCGTGACGGCTCGTGGGCTGCCGTTGAGGTCAAGCTCGGGAGCCCCCAAGTCCCAGAGGCAGTGGAAAATCTGCTTCGACTCGAGCGAAAGCTGGTCAATCGCGGGGAGAGGCCGCCTGCGGCGAAACTCATCGTCATCGGGTTTGGTATGCCGGCTCACGTAACTGGCGAAGGCATCGTTGTTGCTCCGGTCGACACGCTCGGAATCTAAATTATTGTTATTTGCATTTCCAGAAATCCTCTATCTAGACGCCTCCTAGAGGATTTCTGGAAACAACCGGTATTTTGATCTGGGCTACGAAAGGTTACGGATCCAGATTCCGTGCTGCGTGGAGCCGGCGATCTTGTATCCGTAGCGGTCGATTCACGCCGCAAGCCTGTCCCAGTCGATGCGTTTCCAGTTGCCGCCCGGCGCGTGGTTCACGATGAGCCCGCCGGCGACCATGAGCGCGTGGTTGCGTGCCTTGCGCGCGAGCGCCCTCTTCTTGTCCGAAATCTGGACCTCGGCCTGCTTCTTCTTGCATTGAAGCTTGAACCAGGTTCAGCTGGCATGGTTAAAAACGGTGGCGACGCTTTTGCGTCGCCCCTCGTCCCAGCCGGTTGCTTTAGTTGTACACACGGTAGTTACACTTGAACTGGGTTATGTGTCCATAGTTGGAGCGGTACCAACCCGACGTATAGCTGATTGCCTCTGCGCCTAGATAGTCGTAGCCCTTGTTGTAGCGAAGCTGACGGTAGGTCGTGTCGTACTCTGCTACGTAAAACGTGTCTCCAGAGAAGGCTTTGTACCGGTCCTTAACCGTCGAAGCCATGTACGCGGGTTCGACATCGCCTTTCTCCCCGTTGAGCGCATAGACGGGTGCCGCGATTCCGCATAAAGCCGTTGCCACGAGGATGGCGTAGACAGCCATGCGCGACGCATTGGACTTCAGCTGTTCAAATAGTTTCATGTCATTCACCTCCCTCATATGTATCGAGGTATTCCTGCTTGAGCGTCTGCGAGGACGACTTGATCTTTTCCACGAGCGTGCCGGCCTCGATGCGGCCTTTGGATTTATCGGTATTCACTTTTTCAGCAATGCCGTATTTACGTAATGTCGTTATTACATAGTTCTGTTATTTCGTTTTGCCGTGTGCCGGGTTTTAGGGCAGAGCCCTAAATCGTACGCCGCCGGGCAAAGCGCAGTTTTGTACGGCGGCGTACGACTCTTGCGGAACCGAACTATGACACAACGCAACTGTGCCATAACGTAACTACGTAGTAGCGTAGCTGTGCGATAACGCGATTACGGCAAATCGAAATAACAGAACAACGTGACTGTGGAATAGCAGAACAATTGAACATTGAACTAATCGCGCCTGAAAATTTTCCGCAAGTGTCGTGCGCCGCCGTACAAAGCCCGGCGGCGCACTAGGGCTCTGCCCTAAAAACCCGGCGCCCTTGGCGGCGTTAAAAAGTGACGCAATAACGTTGTTACGTTATTGCGTTATTACACAGTTCGGCAGTCACACTTTTACATTGTTGCGGCATGACACAGTTATGCAATGTCTCCGGTGCGTCTCGGTAAAAGGTTCGCTACCGGACAGCCACCGGACACCGAGGCGATCTAAGCGCGGCGATGGTTTGCCGTGAAATGTGCTGTGAGATGAAAAATCTCGCAAGAGACGCGAACTTGTACCTCCATCGTAAATGTAGCCACAAGTTCGCAGCCGTTGGCTCTTGCCAGGGCTCCGCCCTTGGACCTGGGTCGGTAAGTTGACTGCGACTGCATCGGTTGATTGATGGCAGTTGGAATCGACGCCGTAGTTTTTAAATCTGTTATGAAGCGTGAAACTCAAAAACTCATCGTATTGATTTTCATTTGATTCGAAACGCCTGCGCAAAAGTC
>CABSMB010000002.1 GCA_902478705.1 uncultured Collinsella sp.
GTTTGCCTGGGGCGCCACGATATGGCTGATGCTGATTGGTCTGTTCTTTGGCATGCGCTACCGTATCGACAGCGACGGCGACGTGCCCGGCAGCATCAACAACCTGATGGATCACGCCGCCGATGCCGCGGACGGCATCAAGCAAAATCTGAACGACGACAAGTAATCGCAGACGGGGGCACGCATGGCACGGATCCTTATCGTAGAGGACGAGGAGAAAATCGCCCGCTTTGTGACGCTCGAACTGGAGCACGAGGGCTACCAGGTGGAGCACGCCGCCGATGGCCGCACCGCCGTTGACCTGGCGCTGGAGCGCGACTACGATCTGATTCTGCTCGATGTGCTGTTGCCGCAGCTCAACGGCATGGAGGTCCTGCGGCGTGTCCGCAAGCACAAGGACGTGCCGGTGATCATGGTCACCGCGCGCGATGCTGTGATGGACAAGGTTGCCGGACTCGACGCCGGTGCTGACGATTACCTGACCAAGCCGTTTGCGATTGAGGAGCTGTTCGCACGGATCCGTGTGGCGCTGAAGCGCTCGGAGGCCGTGCGGGCGGCTTCGGGCGTTGGCGGCGTCGGGGCCGGGGAGGGCGTGGCGAGTGGCGCAGTCGGGAACGCCGCTGCGATACCCCCGACTGGCGACTCGGCCAAGACCTCTGCCGTGCCCTCCCCCGCCACGCTCGCCGTGGGCTCGGTCGCACTCGATCCCGACCGCCGCGAAGTCACGGTCGGCGGCTCGCCCATCGTGCTGACTGCCCGCGAGTTCGACGTTCTCGCCCTGCTTATGGCGCATGCCGAAACCGTGCTCACGCGCGAGCGCATCGCGCACGAGGCGCTGGGCTACGAATACGTGGGCGACACCAACAACGTCGACGTACACATCGCGCACTTGCGCGCCAAAATCGAGGACGCCGGCGGCGCTCGCATCATCCAGACCGTGCGCGGGGTGGGCTATGTCTGCCGCGCGTAACGCCGAGACCAAGCGCGTCACATCCATCGCCCGTGCCATCAACTGGAGCTATATGTGGCGCCGCCTGATGAGCTACGTCTGGCTCGATCTGCTGCTGGTAGTGATTGCAGCGGCGATTCTCGTCTATGGCTACAACCAGGCGTTGCCCGACGACGCGTTTACCGCAGGATGGATCCCCGGCGCCGCCGTTCGCGGCATGTCGCTGACGCCTGCACGTGGCTGGGACCTGGCAACACTCGCCTATACCGTCGAGCTTGCGCGCACCACCAAGACCTTCCCCCTCGCGCAGGACCTCGTCACGCTATGGCCTCTCTACCTTGTCGTTGTAGGTTGGCAGGTCATCAGCGTGCTCAACATGCTCGGCGGCGCCCGACGCGTACGCCGCACCATGGCACCGCTCAACGACCTGGCCCTGCGCGTGGACGAGCTCGGCCGTATGCAGCTCTCCGGCGGCAAGATGGAAACGCTGGAGCAGGCCATCGAGCGAGCAAGCGTCGATTCGCCGAGCGTCACCACTGGCGACGCCGATCTGGCGAGTATCGAGGTCGCGCTCAACCGCCTGCTGCGCCAGATGCAAGAGGCAAAGCTGCAGCAGATGCGCTTTGTCAACGACGCGAGCCACGAGCTGCGCACGCCCATCGCGGTGATTCAGGGCTACGTAAACATGCTCGACCGCTGGGGCAAAAACGACCCGGCCGTGCTGGCAGAGTCCATCGCCTCGCTCAAGGCCGAAAGCGAGCACATGCAGGAGCTCGTGGAACAACTGCTGTTTTTGGCACGCGGAGATGCCGGCCGCACCGTGCTGCGGCGCGTTAATACCAACCTGGCTGCACTGGTCGGCGAGGTTTGCGAAGAATCGCAGATGATCGATGCCGGGCACACATATCGGCTGGCTTTTGACGCTGCGTTTGCCAGCGACCCGCGCTGCGACGCGTCCGTCGATGTCGCGCTCGTGAAGCAGGCGCTGCGCGTGATCGTGCAAAATGCCGCCAAGTATTCGGACGCGGGAACGACCGTCACATTTGGCATAACACCCGATGCGGGCACGGGCACGGTCGACATAGCCGTTGAAGACGAGGGCATCGGCATGAACCAGGAATCCGCAGCTCACGCGTTCGAGCGGTTCTACCGTGCCGACAACGCACGCGATGCCGGCGCGCAGGGCTCGGGCCTGGGGCTCGCCATCGCCAAGTGGATCGTCGATAGCCACGGCGGCGTCATCGGCGTGACCTCGGTCGAGGGCGTCGGCAGCCGCTTTACGATTCGCCTGCCGCGGTAGGAAGCCCCCTCGTGAATCGAGGTCTAATACTTTTCCGCGAAGTGAACGTCTGTTTTTGGGCCCCTGAAGCATCCACATTTTTCGTCGGCAAAATCGCAGGATTCTAGTCTCGAAACCGCAGGAAACGATGCCCTTAAAGTGTCAATGCTTCGGGGGTCCGATTTGTCTCGTTCACTTCTCGGAAAAGTATTAGACTTCGGTTTTTTGACCGTTGCAAAAGTCGACCCCTCGGCATAAATAAAGGGATAAGGCCATGCGGCCCTATCCCTTTTTTGTTAGCTATGGCAGCTTGTGCGCTACTCGCGGCACAAATGCACGGCGAAGCCGGCGAACTCGCGCTTAAAGTACACGAGCTTGGTGCCGCCGTCGGGCAGCAGCACGCGCGACTCCTCGTTGACCTCGAGCCCGCGCTCGGCAAACCACTTCTCGGCCGCATCGATGTCGTTGACGGCAAAGCCGATGTGGCCCTTGGCGCCACGACCGTTCTGCTTCATGACCTCGACCAGCGAATCGTTAAAGTACGAAACCGGGGTCTCGATAACGGGCAGGCCCATCATCGTCGAGAACAGCTCCGCAATCTCCAAGGCGTCTGCCGGGTCGGCGGCGTTAATGCCCACATGGGCAACGCGCATACCAAAGAGCTCTACCGGATTGGCGTTCTGCTCACTCATGCAGTCAGCGCCTACTGAGCCATGACGTCGAGAACGGCCTTCTCGGCAGCGACGCGGTTCATGCCGGTCATAAAGGGCACGCCGCTCACGTACGGGCAGGTGAGGCCCTCGGGGGCAACGGTGGTGGCAATCAGCAGGTCGGCGCCCTCGTCGCAAACGTCCTTGGCCTCGGAGATGGCGCACTGCACGATCTCGTACTTGTCGGCGTAACCGTTGGCGTCGAGCAGGGTAGCGACCTTCTGGGCAACGAGCGTGGAAGTAGCAGCGCCAGCACCGCAAGCCAAAACGATCTTCTTCATAGGTAATGTCTCCCTTCGTGGTTTACTTTAGGTAAGTGTACCGCAGCGAGCGATGGCGCTCAGCCTCGATGAGCTTTTATGCCAGTTTGCTTGCGCGCTGCGTATAATACATCTAGTACGTGTTGTCATACCGCTCGCTTTATGAGCGACTAAGGACTCCAATATGCCCGATTCCCGCACCCTCTGGACCGCCGTCGTCATCATCTGTATCGCCGTGTCGGTGTTCTTTAGCGTCAAAAAACGCACCACGTTTAAGCGCCTGCAGCAGCTTATGGCTGCCAAGCAGTGGGACGAGTTCGATCGCTTGCTCGATGGCAAACTCACCAGCATGCTGTACCCGCGCTATAACCGCGACTACCTGCGCCTGAACTCCTATCTGCTGCGCGAGGACCACAAGCGCGCCGACGAGATGTTCGATTTGCTGCTGGGACTCAATCTGCCCAAGATGCAGCGCGTCGACCTGGTGATTAAGGCCTTTAACTACTACGTTGGCCAGGAGGACCGCAAAAAATCCAAGGAGCTCCTGCACGAGATCAAGGGCTTTGAGGGCGGTCAGGCCGAGGCAGTCGCGCACGAATGCCAACTGATGTACGACACGATGATCTTGAAGCGCCACAACGACATTCCCGAGCTGAAGCGCATGCTCAAGGAGGCCGGTGACGACAAGGTCAAGAGCTGCCGCCTGGAATACCTGCTGGCCCTGCAGTACAAGAACAAGGGCGACGAAGCCAAGTTCCAGGAGTTCCTGGAGAAGTCGGGCCAACACTCGATGGCCGTCAACGCGTAACGGACGGCTTGTGCTAGACTTCTAGTCTCACGGGGGCGTGGCGGAATTGGCATACGCAGGAGACTTAAAATCTCTCGCCGCAAGGATTGTGGGTTCGAGTCCCACCGCCCCTACCACGTATTGTTTACGAGCCCGTGTTCCCCAGGGATGCGGGCTCGTTTCTTTTGGACGCCGATGGGGCTTTAAGTTGCGGTGGAATAGTTCCTGTTTTGGCCGTTTACCGGCCCATTTAGGAACTATTTCACCGCAACTCAGAGGGAGACGGTTAAAGGGCGCTCAGACTCGGGGTCCAGGCGATGGTGGGGGTTGCACCGTCGAGAGTCTCGTTGATGGTGGCGGCCATACCGGCGAGTAGGCTATTCTCGCTTACGGTGAGCGTCTTGTAGCCGCCGGCACGCATGAGCTCGCGAATCACCACGGCGCCAGCCAAGATCACGCCCGCGCGTTTGGGCTGCACACCCGGTAGCGCGGCGATGCCGTCCGCGTCCAACACAGACATGTGCTCGATAGCAGCCGAAATCTGTTCCATCGAAAGCTCGCGCAGGTGCACAAAGCTCGAATCATACGGCTCCAGCTCGTGAACCAGCGCCACGAGCGTAGTGACGGTGCCACCCACCGCGACCAGGCGCTCTGCACGCTCAAAATTGCTCGGCAGGCCCTCAAAATAGGCGGCGAACTGCTCGCCCGCCCAGTTGGCAGCGGCAGCAAGCTCGCCGTCCGCAGGCGGCAGTGCCGAGAAAAACCGCTCCGTCACGCGGCGACAACCGATGTCCAGCGAACGCGTACCCTCCAGCGCGAAGACCCCACGCTCCGGTGCGTACACACCCGTCGCGAGTTCCGTGGATCCGCCGCCCGAATCGGCAACAATGATGCGCTCGCCGGCAAAGTCGTGCGCCACGCCAAAAAACGTCAGGCGCGCCTCGACCTCGCCCGGAATCACCTGCGGTTCGAGCCCCAGCTTACGCAGGCCGTCCAGCAGCAGGGCGGCATTGGATGCATCGCGCGCGGCGCTCGTGCATGTGGTGCAAATGCACGCGGCCCCAAAGGCACGCGCCTCGTCCACAAACATGCGGCATGCAGCGAGCACGCGCTCGACCGCCGCCTCGCAAAAGCGGCCCGTCGCGTCGACGCCCTCGCCCAGATCGGTAATCTCGGTGTGCTTGGACGATTCCACGATCGCCCCGCCCTCGACCTGGGCCAACACCAGTCGCGACGACACCGTTCCCAGGTCGATCGCCGCCACCTTATAGCGTTTGCAATTTGTCATTGCGGCCCCCCCTCCGGGCGCTATTTGCCGTTGGACACGACCGCCTGGCCCTCGACACCGTTAAACCCAAACAGCATGTCGAGCGCCTGGATGTACCACGGCGCGTCCTTACCGACTTCTTCGATTTCCTTGGCAACTTCGCTGGCCTTCTTGGCGTTCGACGACTTCTTGCTCGAAGACGAATCTGAATCGTCATCCAGACCCAGCACGTCAATCTTGGTCTCGCCGGGCATCACCAGGCCCAGGTCCTCGGACGCCGCGTCCTTAATGCCCTCCTCCGAGAGCAGTTTGTCGACGCTTTTTTGCAGCTCATCATTGTATTGCTGACGAATCTCGACCTGCTTGGCCAAGATATCGCTCGAACGCTTTGCCACGTACAGATCGCGCACGGGGAAATACAGGCTCACGAGCACCAGGGCAACGACAATGCCGATGAATAGCCCTCGCTGAGGACCGTGGGTAAAGTCGTAAATTGCCTTGACCACTGCGTTGTCGTTGGCGTAGTGCATAAAGTCCGAGCCGGAAAGACGGCTTGAGGGCCTGGTCGACTTTTCGTGCGTTTGAGCCGAGGGGCGCTGCGTACGCGAAGCATGCGTCGGGCGCGCCGAACGTGACGGGCGGTCCGTCGACATATTCATTTGAGCATGGGAGTCCGAATTGCCTGCCGTGCGATGCGTGGGACGGGCAGCGCCCGTATAATCGGGCCCGCCAAGCTGCACCGAATGCGCACGACGAGACGACGGCTCACGCGAACCGGCGGAATAGTACCTGTTGTCGTAAATCTGATCCATGTGCGCCTTGTGCGGTTGAGGTTTGTTTGCGCTAAGTCCTTTAGTTATAGCACGAGCGCCCGCACCGCCTTCGCCAGCCTTTGCTCGACATAAAAAAGGCGCTGAGCCACACGGCCCAGCGCCAATAGTGCTTTGCGGCATCCGGCCAAGGCGGGGCGGAACCGAGTCCACCCCCTCCCCGCCAGGCTCATCTGTCTAGCGGATGTTGTAGAACGCAGACTTGCCGGCGTAGCGCGCGCTGCCCTCGAGCTCGTCCTCGATGCGGATGAGCTGGTTGTACTTGGCAATACGGTCGCTACGGCACGGGGCGCCCGACTTGATCTGGCCAGCATTGACGGCCACGACCAGGTCGGCGATCGTGGAATCCTCGGTCTCGCCGGAACGGTGGCTCACGATGCAAGCGTAGCCGGCCTCCTTGGCGGTTTCGATGGCCTCGAGCGACTCGGTGAGCGTGCCGATCTGGTTGACCTTGACCAGGATCGCGTTGGCGGCGCCCAGCTCAATGCCCTTCTTGAGGCGCTCGGTGTTGGTGACGAACAGGTCGTCGCCTACGAGCTGCACCTTGTTGCCAATGCGGCGGGTGAGCTCGACCCAGCCGTCCCAGTCCTCCTCCGCCATGCCGTCCTCGATGGAGATGATGGGATAGGTGTCGACAAGCTTCTCCCAGTAATCGACCATCTGAGCGCTCGTGTACTCCACGCCCTCGCCCTTGAGCTCATACATACCGGTCTCGGCGTTGTAGAACTCGGTGGACGCCGGATCCATGGCGTACATGAAGTCGACGCCGGGCTTAAAGCCGGCCTTCTCGACGGCCTTGGTAATGTACTCGAACGGCTCGGCATTGGTCTTGAGGCTGGGCGCGAAGCCGCCCTCGTCGCCCACGCCGCCGCCCAGGCCGGCCTCGTGCAGCACGCCCTTGAGGGTGTGGTAGACCTCGGCGCACCAGCGCAGACCCTCGGCAAAGCTCGGGGCGCCCACCGGCATGATCATGAACTCCTGGAAGTCAACGTTGTTGTCGGCATGCACGCCGCCGTTGAGGATGTTCATCATGGGCGTGGGCAGCAGGTGGGCGTTGACGCCGCCCAGGTACTGGTACAGCGACAGGCCCGCCGACTCGGCCGCGGCGCGGGCGACGGCCAGCGACACGCCCAGGATGGCGTTGGCGCCGAGCTTGGTCTTGTTGGGGGTACCGTCCGCGGCGATCAGCGCGGCATCGACGGCGCGCTGATCGAAGGCATCAAGGCCCACGACGGCATCGGCGCACTCGTTGTTGACGTGCTCGACGGCCTGCGAGACGCCTTTGCCCAGGTAGCGGCCCTTGTCGCCATCGCGCAGCTCACATGCCTCAAAGGCGCCGGTCGAAGCGCCCGAAGGCACCATCGCGCGACCGAAGCTGCCGTCCTCGAGCACGACCTCGACCTCAACGGTGGGGTTGCCGCGGCTGTCGAGCACCTCGCGACCGTAGACGTCCAAAATATCGCTCATGTTGTCTCCCTCTCACTTGGAAACGAGTTGAATGCTTGGCGACGCGGCCTTGCGCCAACGTGGCGCTTTGGTTTGTAAGTTAACCGTGTCGCACTTTTTGCATTATGCCCTAAGTTAGCCAAGGGATACACTTGATTTTCGAAAAATTTAGCGGGAACGGTGAGGCTCGTCAGCCCCGTCGTTCCCGCAGTCTTACTCCTCTGCCTTGACGGCATCCCAGAGGTCGTTGAGGCCGTGGGTCGAAAGCTCGGCCAAGTCCACGTGGGCGTCGGCGGCCATCTGCTCCATCGCTGCCCAGCGGCGGCGGAACTTTGCCGTGCTGGCGCGCAGGGCGCTCTCGGCGTCGATCCCCTCCTTGCGCGCAACGTTGACCAGGGCAAAGAGCAGGTCGCCAAACTCCATCTCGCGCTCGGGCGTTCCGGGCTCCTCGGCATCAAACTCGGCACGCTCCTCGGCGACCTCGTCCCACACGTCCTGGACCGTCTCCCACTCAAAGCCCACGGCCGCCGCCTTGCGCGACACTTTCTGGGCCTGCATCAACGCCGGCAGATGCGTGGGCACGCCATCGAGCAGGCCCTCGGGCGCGGCCTCGCCTGCCGCCATAGCCTTGTCCTTGGCAGCTTTCTCGGCGAGCTTAACCTCGTCCCAGATCTTGAGCACCTCGGCGGAATTATCGGCATCCGCATCGCCAAACACGTGCGGGTGACGGCGGATGAGCTTGGCATCGATATCGCGCGCCACGTCGGCCAGCGTAAACTCGCCGGCATCCGCCGCGATCTGCGCGTGCAGCACCACTTGCATGAGCACGTCGCCGAGCTCCTCGCGCAGGTGTGCCGCGTCATCAGCCTCAATACAGTCGAGCGCCTCGTAGGCCTCCTCGATCATGTTCTTACCGATGCTCTGATGTGTCTGCTCGCGGTCCCACGGGCAGCCGTCGGGCTGACGCAGACGCCAGATGGTCTGTACCAGATGCTGAAGTTCGGCCGACGCGTCGACCAGCGTGGACAGATCGCGCGAGCCCTCAGCATTTTGCTGAGTCATGTGCTGCGCCATGGTTATTCCTCCTCCAGGATCACGTGGCGGAACGCGCCGCCCTCGTAGATGCCGTAGCTGTGCGAGCCGTCCTTGGGGATGCTCACGCTGCCGGGGTTGAAGAGCCACAGGCCCGGGTGCGCCTCGCTCGCCTCGTTGACTTTAATGTGCGTGTGGCCGTAGACGAGCGCGGAGCCCTCGGGCAGCGCGGGCGCGTGGTCAACGCTGTTGTGCATGCCGGCGCCAAAGACATGGCCGTGCGTCAGGAACAGCTCGCGGCCGGTCTCGTCGAACAGGGTGGCGTAGTCAGCCATGACGGGAAAGTCGAGCACCATCTGATCGACCTCGGCGTCGCAGTTGCCGCGCACTGCGATGATGCGGTCGGCCAGGGCGTTGAGCAGCGGAATCACGCGCTTGGGGGCGTAATCGCGCGGCAGGTCGTTGCGCGGTCCGTGGTAGAGCAGGTCACCCAGCAGCACGATGCGGTCGGGGTTCTCGCGCTCGATGGCGGCGACGAAGCGCTCGGTCCAGTATGCCGAGCCGTGGATGTCGGAGGCAATGAGGTATTTCATGGTGGTCCTTTCAGGCGTGGGTTGATGGGCTGGGCGCGGCGTGTCGCCGGCCGCGTTACTCAAATCGCAGCGCCGCGGCTTGCGCCGCTTGCATCACGCGCTGGAGCGGCACGTCATGCTCGCGGGCAAGGCGAGCACAGTCCTCATACTCGGGCGCCGCGCGCTCGCCGCCGTCGGGCAGGGTGGCTACTTTGACGGCCACCTCGCCCCAAGGCGTCGCCACCTGTTCAAAGCGGCGCGGCAGGCAGACGCGCTCCATAACCTGGCGGCGAATGCCGTTGGTCGTGGTTTCCAAAAAGATGATCGTCTGCAGACGGTCAATGTCCTCGTGGGCGCAAATCACTTGCAGCTGCCAGCCGGGGCGACCTTTTTTGCAGTAGAGGGGCAGCCAGTGCACTTCGCGGGCACCAGCCTCGCGCAAACGGTCGGCGGCGTAGGCGAGCACCTCGGGCGACGCGTCGTCGATGTCGCACTCCAGCTTAACGATGGTTTCGGGAGCTTCGGTCTCGCGCGACAGCGGAGATGTACTTCCACGTTGCATACGGTCCGGATCCTTTCCGCACGGGCTCGTTTTGTTCATCCAAACGCTAGCACATCGGACGTGGCACAGGCGTGACTTTCGTCCGTCGCCGCCCTCGCTCCTAACCAAACGTGTACATCAGCCTCCAAACATGTCATTTTTTGTCGGTTTTGGAGGCTGATGTACACGTTTTGAGAGCGCAAGCGAGGCGCCACTGCGCGTCGTCCGCTCTTTCCAATCGATTTCGGCACCCCGCGCGCACGACACGTCGGGGCCGCGCCGTTACAATGGAGCGGATTCGCTAAGTGCAAAGGAGCCGCCATGTCCGCATGTCCGCTGGTCGACTGCCATACCCATACCTCGTTTTCGGACGGACGCGCCTCGTTTGAGGAAAACGTCCGCGCTGCTGCCGCCGCCGGATGTCAGGTCATGGTCTCGACAGACCACCTCACCCTGCCTGCCAGCATGGACGCCAACTGCGAGGTGCAGGTTGTCGAGGGCGACTTGCCGGCACATCGCCTGGCATTTGAGGATGCCCGCAAGCTCGCCGCGCAGATCGCGCCAGAGCTCACCTTTATTTACGGTTTTGAATGCGATTGGTACGAGGGCTGCGAGCCTTTGGTTGAGCGTTGGTCAAAAGGCGCCGTGGTGCGCCTGGGTAGCGTGCATTGGATCGGCAACCCCGGCGATATCATGACCGGTGCCGCGGGCACGGCGGGAACGGAGAACGTCGCTCGCCCCGATACGCCCGATTCGTTTTGCGGTTGGATCGACGATGACACCAACTTACATGTCTGGGAAAACCTGGGCGTGCGCGGCGTATGGGAGCGCTATGTCGACGACTGGTGTCACGCCTGCGAGAGCTCGCTCAACTTTGACGTGATGGCCCATCCCGACCTGGTCATGCGCTTTTCGAAGGAAGGCTTCGCGCCCGATTTTGACCCCGCGCCGTTTTGGGAGCAGATGGCCGAATGCGCCCACGATATGGGTCGCCGCGTTGAGGTCTCGACCGCCGCGCCGCGCAAGGGCCTCGACGACTATTACCCCTCGACGGGGCTGTTGCGTTGCTTCGCCCACGCCGAGGTACCCATCACCTTTGGCTCGGACGCGCACCGCGCCTGCGATATTTGCTGGAACATCCGCGAGGCTCAGGCCCACGCCTACGACTGCGGCTATCGAACCTTCGATATCCCCCACCCCACCGGCGAATGGGAACCCACACCCCTCGCCTAAGACTAGTGGCGGCGGGCGTTGAGTTCGCCGGCCAGCTCGTCGAGGGTGATACCGTAGCGCTCGAGCGTTACGAGCAGGTGGTAGACCAGATCGCCGGCCTCGTAGCGGATGTGGTCGTGATCGTTATCCTTGCAAGCCATGATGACCTCGCTCGCCTCCTCGGCAAGCTTCTTGAGCAGCTCGTCCTCGACGTCGGTCAACAGACGAGCGGTGTAGCTCTCCTGTGGCGACGCATCGCGACGACCGTGAATCACCTCGGCCAGCCCCGTCAGCGTCTCGCCGATATTTCCATCCTGAACATTTGCGGTGCGCACACCCATAGTTCAATCCTTTCCGTTTTACCGAGCGCCCAACAGGACGCCCGCCTTAGGCGAGTTTCTTAAAGAAGCAGGTACGGTTGCCGGTATGGCAGGCCGGGCCCGGTGAGTCCACCTTGACCAGCAGCGTATCGCTATCGCAGTCGGCCCAGAGCTCCTTGACCTCCTGCATGTTGCCACTCGTCGCGCCCTTGTTCCAGAGCTCCTGACGGCTGCGACTCCAAAACCACGTGGTCCCGGTCTTGAGCGTCAGCCCCACCGATTCCTCGTTCATCCAAGCAACCATAAGCACCTCACCGGTGTCATGCTGCTGAACCACGCAAGGAATCAGCCCGCGGGCGTCGTACGTAAGTTTTGAAGGATCGGTTATCTCTTCCATTTCTCTCCCCAAATTCAAACTTCGCAGGTCGGCGAGGGTTGTCCAGGTGCCCGAGATTCCGAGCGACAAGCCCGACGACGCGTACTTAAAGTACGCGAGGAGGGTTGGAGCCGGAAGGTCGGGCGCCTGGGCAAGCCGCAGCGCTAGAAGTCCAACCTGACAGGGATGCCTTGAGAGGCCATATATTCTTTGACTTCGCGAATGCTGAAAGTTCCAAAGTGAAAGACGCTGGCCGCCAGTACGGCGTCGGCTTCGCCCTCGATCACGCCCTCGGCAAAATGCTCGAGCGTGCCCACGCCGCCGCTTGCGATCACCGGGATCGGCACCGCGCGCGCCACGGCGCGGGTGAGTGCCAGGTCGAAGCCAGCCTTGGTGCCGTCGCGATCCATGCTGGTGAGCAAGATCTCACCGGCGCCGCGACGAGCCGCTTCCTCGGCCCACGCCACCGCATCGATACCCGTGGCGTTGCGACCGCCCGCCGTGAAGACCTCCCACTTGTCGGCATCCGGCTGACCGGGCAGGCCCACGCGCTTGGCATCAATCGCCACGACCACGGCCTGGCTGCCAAACGCCGCGGCGGCCTGGCTGATCAACGACGGATCGCGCACGGCGGCAGAGTTAAGCGACACCTTGTCGGCACCGGCGGCAACCATGGTTCGCATGCCCGCCAAGTCGCGGAAACCGCCGCCCACGGTATAGGGAATAGCGAGCTCCTCGGCCGCGTGCGCCGCCATCTCGATGGTCGTCGCGCGGTTGTCGCTCGTCGCGGTAATGTCCAGGAAGACGACCTCGTCTGCACCCTCGCGGTCGTAGGCGCGCGCCAGCTCCACCGGGTCGCCAGCATCGCGCAGGCTCACAAAGTTGACGCCCTTGACCACGCGGCCGTCCTTAACATCCAGACAGGGAATCACGCGTTTGGTAAGCATGGGCTACTCCTCCCCTCGCGCGGCGGCCAACGCCTGTACCAGCGTAAAGTTGCCCTCGTAGAGCGCGCGACCGGTGATGGCGCCCTCAATAGCGCCCTCGCCCACCGCGGCGAGCGCACGGATATCGTCGAGCGTCGAGATGCCGCCCGACGCCACAACGGGAAAGCCCGCGACCTCGGCCACGTGGCGATATGCTGCCACGTCGATGCCCGTCTGCATACCGTCGCGCGCGATATCGGTATACACCAGATGTTTAAAGCCCAGCTCCGTGAGCTGCGCCACGGCATCGTCGAGCGCCACACCCGCACCGTCGCGCCAACCGTTCACCTTGACCTGGCCATCGCGCGCGGCGATGTCGGCCACCAGCAGCTCTCCAAAGCCGCGGGCCGCAACCTCGGCAAAGCCCGGTTCGGTCACGAGCACGGTGCCCAGCGCGATGCGGCGCGCGCCGTAGCCGGCCAGCTCATCGATGCGGGCGAGCGAACGAACGCCGCCGCCCACGTCCACGGACAGGCTATCGACGCCGCAGATGGCCTTAATCGCCGCCGAGTTAGCGGCGCACGCGTCCTCGTCCTCGCCAAAGGCAGCGGACAGGTCGACGACGTGCACCCAGCTCGCGCCCTGCTCGGCAAAGGAGCGGGCAACTGCCACGGGGTCGTCGGAATATACCTTGCAACGGCTGCGGTCGCCGCGCTCCAGGCGCACGACCTTGCCGCCGATCAGATCGATTGCGGGAAACAGGATCATCGGCCGGCCTCCTCGACGATGTTCACGAAGTTCTTCAGGATGCGCTGACCCAGCGCGGAGGATTTCTCGGGATGGAACTGGCAGCCCCACACGTTGCCGTGGCGCACGATGCACGGGAAGCTCCGCGTGTAGTGCGTGCGCGCCAGAACGTCGGCGGTATCGGCGTCATCGGCCACCGCGTAGCTGTGGGTGAAGTACATGTTGGCACCCTCGGCAAAGTCCGCGAGCAGCGGATCGGCCGCGCCGGCGGGCGTCATGTGCACCTGGTCCCAGCCCACGTGCGGCACCTTCAGACGGCTCGACTCCAGGCGCGTGCACGAGCCGCGCATGATGCCCAGACCATCGACCCAGGGGCCACCGGCCTGCTCGGAGGCGTCACCGTCCGCGACCGCGCCCTCGCCCGCCGGCACGCCCTCATTACCGCGCTCAAAGAACAGCTGAAGGCCCAGGCAGATACCGAGTAGCGGAGTTCCGGCGGCAACGGCATCGAGTACCGCGCCCGCCTCGCCGCTCTCGCGCATAAAGGCGATCGCGTCGTAGAACGCGCCCACGCCCGGGATGACCAAGCCATCGGCGTTGCGGATCTGCTCCGGATCGTCCGACGTGCAGGCGACGGCACCGGCGCGCGCAAGCCCGCGCACGACGCTCGACAAGTTGCCCTTGTGGTAGTCGACCACCACGATCTTCGGTTCACCCACGCGACCCTCCTTTTTCTCATCCAAAACCTGCCAAAAAGGGACAGGTTTATTTTGGTCGGTTAAACGTTCACCCAACACACGAGACAGCATTTCCGCAGATAAAACCTGCCAAAATAAACCTGTCCCTATTTGGTAGGTTAGAGTGAGCCCTTGGTGCTGGGGATGCCCTGAACGCGGGGATCCAGCTCGCAGGCATGGCGCATCGTGCGGCCCACGGCCTTAAAGGCGGCCTCGATAATGTGGTGCGAGTTGCCGCCCGCCAGCTCGCGCACGTGGAGCGTGAGCTTGGCGTCGCGCGCGAAGGCGTAGAAGAACTCGACGGCAAGCTCGGTATCGAAGCTGCCCACGCGCTCAGTCGGCACGGGCAGCTCGCAGTAGGCCTGCCCGCGGCCCGAGATGTCCACGGCGGCCATCACGAGCGTCTCGTCCATGGCAATCGCCGCGTCGGCAAAGCGCGTAATGCCCGCCTTGTCGCCCAGCGCTTGGCAAAACGCCTCGCCCAGCACAATACCCGTGTCCTCGACGGTGTGGTGCGCGTCGACCTCCACGTCGCCCACCGCGTGCACCGTCAGGTCAAACAGACCATGGCGGCCAAAGGCGTTGAGCATGTGGTCGAAAAACGGCACGCCGGTCGAGATGTCGCACACACCGGTTCCGTCCAGGTCGAGCTTGACGACAATATCGGTCTCGCCCGTCTTGCGGGTTACCTCGGCATAACGGCCCATCTACATCTCCTCCTTCACCAGCGCGGCAAACGCAGCCAGCACTTCGTCGTTTTCTTGCGGCGTACCCACGGTAATGCGCAGGCAGTCCGCAAGTCCCGGCGCGTAGCTAAAGTCACGCACCAAAATGGAATACTCATCGCGCAGACGCTCGCGTACGCGCGTGGCATGCGGCGTGCGCACGAGCACAAAGTTCGCCGCGCTCGGCCATGCCTCCACGGGCAGACCTTCGGCAGCCATCGCGCGCAAGGCGGCCAGCTCGCGTTCGCGCTCGGATGTGACCTGTGCGACCACGGGAGCATAGGCATCGCGCGCACGCACGCAGGCAAGCGCCGCCGCCTGGCTCAGCACGTTGACCGAGTAGATCTGGCGAATCGCCGCGAACACCTCGATAACCTCGGGTGCCGCGATCACGTAGCCCAAGCGCGTGCCGGCGGCGCCAAACGCCTTGGACAGCGTGTGCAGAATCACCAGGTTGGGATGCTCGGCGATAAGCTCCTGCGCCGTCGTTGCCGCACCAAACGAATCATCGGCAAACTCAACGTAGGCCTCGTCGACCATCACCATGCCGGGACAGGCGTCGCACAGGACCGCGACAAAGTCGAGCGGAGCCACGTCACCCGTGGGATTGTTGGGCGAGGTCACGATCGCCAGATTGCACTCGGGCGCCGCCGCAAGCACCGCGGCCTGATCGAGCTCAAAGCTCGCCGGGTCGCGCCACACGTCGCGCACCTCGGTCTGGCACAGCGACGCAAAGAAGGCGTACTCGCTAAAGCACGGCGGGCAGTTGAGCAAGGTCCGCCCCGCGCCGCCAAACGCCAGCAGATAGTTATAGAGCAGCTCATCGCCGCCGTTGCCCACGCAGATGTTCTCGCGCGTCACGCCGCGCCAGGTAGCCAGCTCGTCGCGCAGGTCGTTGGACATGGGGTCGGGATAGCGATTGAGCGGCGTAGCAGACAGAGCCGCATCGACAGCCTCGCGCACGCCGGCCGGCACGGGATAGGTGTTCTCGTTGGCCGAAAGGTTGATGCGCGTGGGCGTAAAATTGGGATCATAGGGCTCAATACCGGCCAAGTAAGGCTGGACGAGTTCCTTCATGCGGGGTGAAAGCTCGGCCATGTTAGGCCTCCTCGCCGGCCGCGCCAGCGGCGCTGCCCGCAGCAGCCGCCAGATCCACGCCCTCGGCAACCGTCGCCACAGCGTCGCCCGGCCAGGCAACCTTGGTCAGGTCGGCCACGGCCAGCGACTCAGCGCTCACGGAGTCCTCGCCCTGCTCCAGCACGCGACGGCGCAATGCGGCCGAAAGCGCGTGCGCCCACAGGCCCTCGGCCTCGGCCAGGCGCTGCGTGGCGGGAGCGTCGGAGAGCAGGCCCTCGGGCGTATAGCAGATAACGCTCGAGCGCTTGACGAACTCCTCCACCGAAAGCGGGTTGGAGAACATGGCCGTGCCCCCGGTCGGCAGCGTGTGGTTGGGGCCGGCGACGTAATCGCCGAGCGGCTCGGAGCTCCAGGCGCCCACAAAGATGGCGCCCGCGTTGCGAATGCCGCCAAGCAGGCCCATCGCATCCTTGCAGTGCAGCTCCAGGTGCTCGGGCGCCACGGTGTTCACGGCCTCGACGGCGGCGGCCATGTCGGCGGCGACGACAATCGTGCCCTCGTTATCCAGCGAGGCACGCGTGATCTCGGCGCGCGGCGACTGTGCCACCAGAATGTCGATGCCGGCCTCGACCTCGCGCGCAAACTGCTCGTCGCAGGTCACCAGATAGCAGGCGGCCAGCGGATCGTGCTCAGCCTGGGCCATCAGGTCGGCCGCGACCACCATGGGCTTGGCCGTGGCATCGGCCAGCACGCAGACCTCAGACGGGCCGGCGACCATGTCGATTCCCACGTCGCCCGACACGATCTGCTTGGCCGCGGCGACAAAAGCGTTGCCCGGGCCGGCAATCTTGTCGACGCGCGGAATGGTCTCGGTGCCGTACGCCAGCGCGGCCACGGCCTGGGCGCCGCCCACCATATAGATCTCGTCCACGCCGCCGAGCTTGGCCGCCGCGAGCGTATACGGGCTGATCAGACCGTCCTTTTGCGGCGGGGTCACCATGACCACGCGCTTAACGCCGGCCACCTTGGCGGGGATGGCGTTCATGAGCACGGTTGAGGGATACTGCGCACGGCCGCCCGGCACATAGATGCCGGCAGCTGCGAGCGGGGTCACTTTGACGCCGAGCATCGTGCCATCCGGGCGCGTGGTAAACCAGCTCTGTTCGACCTCACGCTGGTGGAACTCGCGAATCTGGCGCGCGGACTTCTCGAGCGCGGCGACAAAGGCCGGGTCAAGGCCCTCGAGCGCGGCATCGATCTGCTCCTGCGGCAGACGGAAGCTCTGCAGCTCAACACCGTCAAAACGCTGGCAATAATCGTGCACCGCGGCATCGCCGTTGGCGCGCACGTTGGCCACGATATCGCGGGCGGTGTCGACGATGTTTTGCGGCAACACGCCCTTGCGGTTGAGCTGGTTGGTAACGAGGCGCTCGCCGGGAGCAAGTTTGATGGTCTTCATATCGGTATCCCCTATCGGTCGAGGTTGCGTTTGAAAAACGAAAAACCGGGCAGCGGCACCAATCGGTCCGCAGCCCGGATATGGGGGCGCCCGTGCGCGCTCGCGCTATTGTGCCGAGCCCGCGACGGGCTCAAAATGCTTGTCTTTCACGGCAGCCGCCAGGCGATCGGCCAGGTTACGCACGCGCGGATCCAAGCGCGCGGCGCCCGGGTTGACGAAGAAGCGCGCCGTGCAGTCCATAATGCGGCCGGTAATGACCAGGTCGTTGTCGCGCAAGGTCGCGCCCGTGGCGGTGATGTCCACGATACGGTCGGTCATGCCGACGATGGGGCCCAGCTCAATATTGCCGTGCAGGGAGACGATGTCGGCATTCACGCCGCGCTCGGCATACCAAGCGCTCGCGATGCGCGGGTACTTGGTGGCCACGCGCAGAGAACCACGACGGGCATAGTTGCGCTCGGCCTGGCCGGCGCGCCATGCGGGCTCAGCCTCAATAAAGGTGCACAGGCCATAGCCCAGATCGACGAGCTGCAGCAGGTTGAGGTCAGCCTCGATGAGCGAGTCCCAGCCGCAGATGCCGCAGTCGGCACCGCCGCAGCCCACAAAGGCCGGCGCGTCGCTGGGACGCACGATGACAAACTCGATATCGCCGACCGCGCCCTCGCCGGCGCGCGTGTCGCGACCGCGCACGATCAGGTGACGACCGGGATCGCGCAACTCGGAGACGTCCAGGCCCGCAGCCTCGAGCACGTCGAGGGTATCGGCCTTAAGCGAACCCTTGGGTACGGCAATGCGCAGCGGGCCCTCGACGCCACGACCTACGGCGTGGTCGCCATCGGAGGCAGCGTCTTCGGCCGAAGTGCGCGCGGCCTCCAGGCGCTCGAGCGAAAAGGCGAAGCCCGCCGCCGGCACCTCGATACCGTCGCCGAACGCGCCGGTAAAGATGGAGTCGTAGCGGCCGCCCGAACCCACCGGATCGGGCAGGCCACCGGCATAGGCCTTAAAGACCAGACCCGTGTAGTAATCGAAGGAATTCATGATGGAGAAGTCGAAGGACAGTACCTGAGCATCCTCGGGAGTCAGGCCCTCAACCAGGGCACGCAACTCACGCGTGAGCGGTGCAACGATACCGGCCGCCGCCAGCAGCGCGTCGACGCGGTCGAGCACCTCGGCGCCGCCATGCAGGCGCGGCAGCTCGCTGATGGCGGCCTTAACGGCCTCGGACTCGGCGCTTTCCGCCACGCGGGCATCGAGGCCTACGAAGTCGTTGGCGTGCACGCAACGCAGTGCCTCGGCAGCCAGCTTACGATCTTCGCATGCCGCAAGCAGTTCCTTAAACGGGCGCACGCTACCTGCGATAATGCGCGCATCGGGCAGTGCCAACTTGCGCACGGCCTTCGCGACCAACGAGACAATCTCGACATCGCCCGCGGTATCGCCCGCGCCGATGAGCTCAAAGCCCAGCTGCGTAAACTGGCGCGAACCGCCGGCATTGCGCTGGCACTCGCGAACCACCGGTGCCTCGTAGCGCAGACGCAGAGGCAGGTCGGCCGCGCGCATGCGGGTCGAAACCAAGCGCACGATGGGCAGCGTGTTGTCGGGACGGACCACCAGCAGACGGCCGTCGTCGTCAAAAAGCTTGAACGGCGTGTCCGCGATGCGACCGCCCTCCTCGAGCGAACCCTTGTCCTCGAGCAGCGGCGTTTCGACCGGAAGGTAATGATGCTCCCTGAAGCAGCCCTTCACCGTCAGCGCAATCTCCTCGCGCGCCTGAGCCTCCTCGGGCAATATGTCCCGGAATCCCCACGGTGTGGCCGTCATCTGGTGAGCCTCCTCATGCTGTGCTTCGTATAGAACAGAAGACCGACATAGCTCCGCCGGTCTTCTGGGTACTTTAGCATACTAGAGTGCTTGCGGGGAGAATCGTCTCGCTTGGCCCACAGCGTATTCATTTGGAAACATAGGGAGGCGTGTCTCGCCTTCCAGCCGAAACTGGGGCGCACTTTCCGCTCGAGGCCTCTGGCGGAAAGTCCAGCCCAGAATAGACGCTCGGAATGGGACACGCTTTCCGCTTGAAGCCCAACCGGAAAGCCTGTCCCGGAATGAACCTCCAGAGTGGGATGCGCTTTCCGCATGAGACCCCATCCGGAAAGTGCATCCCATTCCAAACCCAAATTCCGGGACGCACTTTCCGCTGAGGAGCTCAACCGGAAACCGCATCCCGTTCTGAACTGCAATTCTGGGATACAGTTTCCGCCAGATATCTCAACCGGAAAGCACGTCCCGCTTCCAGCCACGACTGAAACCCCGAACGACGTTCCGCTCCGCCTAGGCGCCAGTCGCGCGTCGATACTCCGCCATGACCTGGGCATCGGCTGCCGCGGGATCAGCAAAATAGCGCCAGTCGTACGTCTCTGCCGAAACTACACCGCGATAACCGCGCGCCACCAGCCTATCCAGGTCGGCACGCATATCGCGGTCGCCGTCACCCCAGGCAAGATGCGTGGTGCCATCTGCCGCGACATCGACAAAGTGCACGTGGGCAACGTCATCGCCGAGCGCATCAAAATAATCATCGATGGTATCCCCCGCCACCGCCATGGCGCCCATATCAAGGCACGCCTTGAGCGCCGGATGCCCAACCGCGTCAATCATGCGCTTTGTATCCGCCGCCGAGTTCACGATCATCGACTCAACCGGCTGCAGGGCCTCAAGCACCAGCCGCACGCCGCGCTCACCCGCATGCTCGGCAATCGACCGCAGCATCGAGGCGCTGCGGCCCCACGCGTCCTCGATCGGCTCATTCAAAAATGCCCAGCCGCTCGAAACCATAACCTGCTCGGCCCCAAGCTCCACCGCGATATCCACGACATTCTTAAAGTATGCGAGCGTACGGGCACGCGATTCCTCCCCGCGCGCCGCGATATTCCACGGCTTGGGATTGTTCTGCTCGGGGCAAATTCCGACAATCCGGACTCCATACCGCTGCGAAAGCTCCCGCACTTGTTCGAGCGAATCGTAGCCATGGCAATCCACATACAAATGCATCGCCCCGGTCCAAAGCTCACAGCACGTATAGCCCGAAGCCGCCGCCGAGGAAAAGAATTCCTCCAGGTCAAAGTAACGATGGCTGATATTCATAACGGCAAGCTGTGGATACTCCATCTTGTCCACCTTTCGGCAAAAGGGCGCCGCAGCACAGTGTGCGCGACGCCCCCCTCTTACATTGTTTTGATTATGACGGATGCCCTACTGAACACCAAGCACTCCAAAGAATGCACCAGCGATGCTCGCGAGCAAAATCACCAGCATGATGAGCAGCGGATTCATCTTCTTCTTGAGCATGAGATAGACGATTCCAAACAGCCCCATCGTGACGAAGCCCGGGAAGATTCCGTTGAGCAGCTCGGCCAGCGTCTGAGCACCATCGCCCGCGCCAACCATGAGCGGAATGTCCACCGTGACCATCTCCATGGTCATGGCGCCGATCACCATAGCGCCCATGATGGAAGCCATCTTGACGATCGTGTCCATGATGCCCGACTCCTGGACCTTGCTGATCATGTCCGAGCCAAAGCGATATCCCACAAACGTCAGCAGGTAGCGGATGATGTAGTGGGGAACGTTGAACACCAGCAGGAACAAAATCGGACCGAGAATAGAGCCCTGCAGGGCCAGCGAGGTGCCGACGCCCGTGGCCAAAATTCGCAGCGTACCCCAGTAGAACGCATCGCCCACACCGGAAAGCGGACCCATCAAAGCAAGCTTGACGTTGGAAATCGCGCTCGTATCGAAGTTGTCCTCGGTAGCGTTGACTTCCTCCATTGCGGCGGCAATGGACATGGGAAGCGTCGAGATATACGGCGTGACGTTATAGAGCTCCATGTGGCGCTTGAGCGCGGCCTTAAAGTCCGCATCTTGCGGGTAGAGCTTGCGCAGAATCGGCATGAGGGCCCACATAAAGCCAATATGGCCCATGCGCTCGTAGTTCCAGGAGTGCTCATAGGGAATCGAGCGCCAGAACAGCTTCTTAAGATCTTCGCGGGTAATCAGCCCGTCGTAGGAAGACTCAAACTTAAAACTCATCGAACCCACTCCCAATCGCAGGATCCTCGGTCGCCACTGCGGGCTGCTCCGTCTTTTTCTTCTCGCCCAAAACAGTCATCGCGACGACGATAATCGCGGCGAAGATCGCCACGCCCGTCGTGCTAATGCCAAAGTAGGCAACGAGGAAGAAGCCTGCAAAGAAGAACGGCGCCACGGTCTTGTTCATAATCATCTGAGCCAGCATTGCAAAGCCGAGTGCAGGCAAGAAGGCGGCGGCGACATCCATACCGGTCTGAACGAAATCGGGAATGATGTTGAGCAGACTGGCCACGGCATCGGCGCCAAAGAAGAATGCCAGGGGAACGATCAGCAGACCGCACCAGCTCTGTGCGTAACCGGCGATGAGCATGTTGCGCGTGATGGCCTTGGTGTCTCCGTCCTCGACGTTCTTGTCGATACGGTGCACCAGCAGCAGCATGACCGGTTGGCCCAGGGCCGTGTCGAGCGCCAGAACGATCGTGGCGATAGGAATACCCAGGGTCAGCGCTGCCGAAGCGTCCGCGCCGGCCTGCATGGCAAGGGATACGCCCAAGATGGTTCCGGAAATCGTATCGGGCGGGTTATAGGCGCCGACCGAGATAGCACCGACCATGGCGAGCTCCATCGTAGCGCCCATGATCGTGCCGGTCACCATGTCGCCCATGACAAGGCCGACCAGAGGTCCGAGCACGATCGGGCGCTGGAGGTAGCTCGTGCCCGTCAGCCACTCGGAATAGCCCAAAAGGGCGATAAGGAAAATCAGGATTGTCTTGATAACCATGACGGCCCCTAACCGATGACCTTTGCGGCGTCAGTCTTCGCATCCGCCGGAATCATCTGGATGAACAGCTCGTAGCCCTCGCCGAGCAGCTCCTTCACGTATGCCTCGTTCTCGGGCGTAAGGAACACGCTCGTCGAGACCTGGCGGGCATCCTCACTAAAGGCAACGTTGCCAAGATTGATCTTCTTGACGCCCATCGCCTTTGCGACGGCACCGGCCTGCTGAATCGTCTCGCAAACAACGAAGAGCTTGTACTTGTCGGTCACACCGCTCTGGAGCGCCTTGACGGCATCCTCGGTGTTTTTGACGACGACCTTGCAGCCCTCCGGCTTTGCAAGGGACAGGGCCTGCAGACGAAGCTTGTCGTTGAGGACCGTGTCGCTCACCAGCAGGATGCAGTCGGCACCCAAAGCCGAGGTCCAGCTCACGGCAACCTGGCCGTGAAGCAGTCGATAATCTACGCGAATCATCTGAATCATGATGTGCTCCTAACGATTAAAACTCATCGAGTTCGGCCTGGCCTAGCAGGTCGTTGACGTACTTGACCTTGGTGTCGTCCGCCTCGACGATCTGACGAATGGCCTCGTCGATCGGAGTGGAATCGGGCACGAACAACAGCTGGATCAGAAGCGGCAGATTCATATTGGTCACCAGATGCGTGTTGGGGCGCGTCTGGACAACCTTGGTGAACTCGTTGTTGACGCTGCCGCCAAACAGGTCGGTGCAAACGACGACCTCATCGTCCGCGGCAAACCCGTCAAGAATCGCTGCGGCCTCCTTGACCAGGTCCTCGTTTCCGTCAACATACATAGAGAGCGCATGGACGTTTTCGCGCTCGCCGGAGAGCAAGCCGATGCTCTCGACGATTCCAGACGCGAAATGAGCATGGGACGCGACGATAAATTGCCTCATTCGATTCCCCTTCCTAGCGTTTTTCGGCATAAAAAGGCCCGGACGCATGCGCCTGAACTGCCTCCCATTTCTTGGACATGAGAAATGGGAGGCTTTTATGCGTGTCGA
>CABSMB010000003.1 GCA_902478705.1 uncultured Collinsella sp.
ATGCCCTCCGGTCCGCCCCGGGAGCCACTGCTAAGTTATCCCCCGGCATTCAGAAAATCTAAGTGCCAAAAAATAAGATTTTTTGACTCTGTGTTGTATAACCCGCCATTCGTGGGTACCATTCAACGCGTACGCAAACAAAAAGGGTTAACCCGCGCGGCATGACCGCGCGGCCCACAAAGGAGGAAACAAGCATGTCGTCTTTGAAGCCGCTTGCAGATCGCGTCCTGGTCAAGCCCGACGAGGCCGAGCAGAAGACCGCTTCTGGTCTGTACATCGCCAGCAACGCTCAGGAGAAGCCGCAGCGCGGCACCATCGTTGCCGTTGGCGCCGGTAAGGTCAACGACAAGGGCGAGCGCATCCCCATGGACGTTCAGGTCGGCGACGTTGTCATCTACGGTAAGTTCGGTGGCAACGAGGTCAAGGTCGACGGCGAGAAGTATCTGCTGATGCGCGCCGACGACATCTACGCCGTCGTCGAGGCCTAGTCTCGTCAGAATCTCTGATTCGTCTTTGAACGCGTCCGCCGTATAAGACTCGGAAACGGCGACGCGAGTCACATTTCTTTTGGAGGATTACCTACCATGGCAAAGAACATTACGTTCAACACCGATGCCCGCGCTAAGCTCGCCAAGGGCGTCAACACTCTGGCCGATGCCGTTACCGTCACCATGGGCCCCAAGGGCCGTTACGTCGCTCTGCAGCGCACGTTCGGTGCCCCGACCATCACCAACGACGGCGTTTCCGTCGCTAAGGAGATCGAGCTCGAGGACAACATCGAGAACATGGGCGCCCAGCTGGTGAAGGAGGTCGCCACCAAGACCAACGACACTGTGGGTGACGGCACCACCACCGCAACCCTGCTCGCTCAGGCTATCGTCAACGATGGTCTGCGCAACGTTGCTGCTGGCGCTAACCCGCTGGCCATCCGTCGCGGTATCGACAAGGCTGTAAACGCCGCCGTCGCCGAGATGAAGAAGCAGGCCAAGCCGGTCGAGACCAAGGAGCAGATCGCTTCTGTCGGCACCATCTCCGCTGGTGACCCCGAGGTCGGCGAGAAGATCGCCGAGGCCATGGAGGTCGTGGGCAAGGACGGCGTCATCACCGTCGAGGATTCCCAGACGTTCGACATCACCATCGACACCGTCGAGGGCATGCAGTTCGACAAGGGCTATGTTTCCGCTTACTTCGTCACGGACAACGACCGCATGGAGGCCGTGATGAAGGATCCGTACATCCTCATCACCGACCAGAAGATCTCCAGCGTTCAGGACATCATGCCTGTTCTCGAGGCTGTCCAGCGCGCCGGCCGTGGCCTGCTCATCATCGCTGAGGACATCGACGGCGAGGCTCTGCCGACCCTGGTCCTCAACAAGATCCGTGGCGCTCTCAACGTCTGCGCCGTCAAGGCCCCGGGCTACGGCGATCGCCGCAAGCGCATCCTCGAGGACATCGCCGTCCTCACCGGTGGCCAGGCCGCTCTGGACGAGCTGGGCGTGAAGGTCGCTGACATCACCGCCGATATGCTCGGTACCGCTAAATCCGTCACCATCTCCAAGGACAACACCGTCGTCGTCGGCGGCGCTGGCTCCAAGGAGGCCATCGACGCCCGCATCGCTCAGATCAAGGGCGAGATGGAGAACACCACCTCTGACTTCGACCGCGAGAAGCTCCAGGAGCGCCTGGCCAAGCTCTCCGGTGGCGTTGCCGTCATCAAGGTCGGCGCTGCTACCGAGTCCGAGCTCAAGGAGATCAAGCACCGCGTCGAGGATGCCCTGCAGGCTACCCGCGCTGCTGTCGAGGAGGGCATCGTCGCCGGCGGCGGCGTCGCCTTCATGGACGCCGCTCCTGCGCTCGACGCTGTCGAGATCGACGACCCCGAGGAGAAGATCGGCGTCGATATCGTCAAGAAGGCTCTGACCGCTCCGGTCGCCACCATCGCCAAGAACGCTGGCTTTGAGGGCGCTGTCGTGGTCGACAAGGTTGCCGAGCTGCCCGCCGGCCAGGGTCTCAACTCTGCCAACGGCGAGTGGGGCGACATGATCGAGATGGGCGTCCTCGACCCCGTCAAGGTCAGCCGCGTCACCCTGCAGAACGCTGCTTCTGTCGCCAGCCTGATTCTCATCACCGAGGCCACCGTCTCCGATGTGCCCAAGAACACTCAGCTTGAGGACGCTATCGCTGCTGCCACCGCTGGTCAGCAGGGCGGCGGTATGTACTAAGGCCGACAAGGTCTAGAACTCCCACCGGGGATCCGGGGGCGTGACGGGGGTTTCTCTCCGGAACGTCCTCGGACATGCAAAGAGGCTCCGCATCGCGCTTCGCGCTGCGGAGCCTCTTTGCGTCCTGCGGAATGTTCCGGAGAGAAACCCCCGTCACGCCCCCGGATCCCCTACGTTTACGGCCTTGAGGTCGGCGTGGGCGGAGATCGTGGCTGATGGGGATACGTGTCCCGGTCGCTGTTTCGCGGCTTTGCCGCGAAAGGCGCGTTACTTTGGGATGGGTGGGGAATGTGGCTGTTGCGGCAACTGGTCCCCACCATAAATTACCCTTGGCATACTTGCGCGAAAACCTGCCCGTGCTACACTTGCAATTGCTGTTTCAGGGCGGGGTGAAATTCCCCACTGGCGGTAAATCGGGCGGTGTCAAAGGGACGCCGTGGCGCAGGTGAGGTGCCTGCGGCCGAGCCGATGAGTCCGCGACCCGTGTGTGCGTTGGTTCGCATGCCGGCTGAACTGGTGAAATCCCAGTACCAACGGTTAGAGTCCGGATGAAAGAGGCAGGTGATCTTATGTCTGAACAGTCGCAGCATATCCATTTTGAGAACACGAATAGGTGGAGCACCAAACAGCTCGTTACCATGGCGCTGATGTGCGCCTTGGGAGCACTGTTTATGTACGTGCAGCTGCCCATCCTCCCCTCGGCGCCGTTTTTGACGTATGACCCGTCGCTGGTGCCGGCGATGGTGTGTGGATTTGCGTATGGCCCTGGTGCCGGCACCGCTGTTGCCGCCATGGCGATCGTTATCCATGCGCTTACCACGGGCGATTGGGTCGGTGCGCTTATGAACCTGGTGGCTACGCTGGGCTATATTCTGCCTGCGGCTATCGTCTACCAGAAGATGCATACCTATAAGGGTGCCGTGATTGGCCTGGCGTTGGGCGTTATTGCCGCTACGGTGCTGTCCATGGTTGCGAACCTGACCATCGGCGTTTGGTTCTGGTATGGCTCGGTCGATGTGATCGCCCCGCTCATGCTTCCCGCCGTCTTGCCGTTTAACCTCATCAAGACCGTGCTTAACTCGGTGTTGACGCTGGCGGTGTATAAGGCAGTCTCCAACCTCATCACGCCTAAAAAGGACCAGGTCAAAGGCCGCGCATGATTGAGTGTCGGGGCGTTTCCTTTAGCTATGACGGTGCTGCGCTGGCGCTCGATGGCATCGATCTGAACATCGAGGATGGCGAGTTTTTCTGCATCCTCGGCGGAAACGGGTCGGGCAAGTCGACGTTTGCCAAGCATTTGAACGCGCTGCTGCAGCCCGATGCGGGAACGGTGTGCGTCAACGGCATGGACGCGTCCGATCCCGAGCTGGTCTACGACATCCGCTCGACTGCGGGCATGGTGTTCCAGAATCCCGACGACCAGCTGGTGGCGACGCTTGTCGAGGACGATGTTGCGTTTGGTCCCGAGAACTTAGGGGTCGAATCGGCCCAGATCGCGCAGCGCGTGCGCGAGGCGCTGAAGGCCGTGGGGCTGGTGGGCTTTGATCGCCACGAGACCCACGCGCTCTCGGGCGGACAAAAGCAGCGCGTGGCGCTTGCCGGCGTGCTCGCCATGGAGCCGCGCGTGCTCATCTTGGATGAGGCCTCCTCGATGCTCGATCCGCGCGGGCGCAAGGGTCTTATGAAGGCTTGTCACGCGCTGCACGAACGCGGCATGACCATCGTGATGATTACGCACTTTATGGAAGAGGCCGCTGAGGCCGATCGCGTTGCTGTTTTCCAAGCGGGCCACGTTGCCATGCTCGGTACGCCCGAGGAGATCTTGACGCGGGCGGACGAACTTGCGCGGCTGAACCTGGATATGCCGGCATCGTGCTGTCTTGGCAAGGCGCTTCGCGCGAAGGGCGTGCCCATTTGCGCACGGGTGCGCGAGGCGGATATGGTCGCCGATATAGTGCAGGCTTATGCCGAGCGGAGTAGGACAGGCATCGCCGGGCAGCCTTTCGCATCCGATCCTCGTATTCCCGACAACGTCTCCTCTGCAATCGATGGCGCAGACGCGCCGGGGCCCGTCATCGAGATTTCGCACCTTTCGTATAGCTATTCGCTGAGCGCCCGCGAGCGTCGCCGTTGGCACAAGCGCACAGCCGCCGAGGATGCCTCGAACAGGCAGACTCTCTGGGGCAACGACCCCAGCAGCCCGTGGGCGCTGCGCGACGTGTCGCTGACGGTGCGCCGTGGCGAGTTCCTGGGCCTGGCGGGCCACACTGGCTCGGGCAAGTCGACGCTGGTCCAGCATCTCAACGGCCTGATCCGTCCCCAGGAGGGATCCGTTCGCGCGTTGGGGCTCAATCTGTCAAACAAGAAAGATGCCGCCGGGGTAAAGGCAAAGGTCGGCGTGGTGTTTCAGTATCCAGAGCGTCAGCTGTTTGCCGAGACCGTGGCACAGGACGTGGCATTTGGTCCGCATAACCTTGGCTTGTCGCAGGCCGAGGTTGCCCGCCGCGTTGAGTCATCGCTCGCGCGCGTGGGCCTCGACCTGGCTACGGTGGGCGACAAGAACCCCTTTGAGCTCTCCGGCGGGCAGCAGCGGCGCGTGGCGTTTGCTGGCGTGCTTGCCATGGAGCCCGAGGTCCTGGTGCTCGATGAGCCCATGGCAGGGCTCGATCCGGCGGCGCGCAGTGATTTTCTGGAGCTCATCAATCGACTTCACCATGGGGGCCTGACCGTCGTCATGGTCTCGCACAGTATGGATGACCTTGCCAATTGCTGCGACCGTATTGTCGTGATGAACGAGGGCGAGGTGTTTGCCGAGGGCAGGCCCGCTCAGGTATTTGCGCATGCCGATGAGCTTAAATCAATCGGCTTGGGTGTTCCCGCTGCCCAGCGCATGGCGCTGGCGCTTGCGAAGGCAGGCGTGCCGCTGCGCTTTGACGGCCTCTATACGGTTGAGTCGCTGACAGACGAGTTGGTGGACCTGCTGATCGGTCGCTCGGACGGTCCTTCTAACGTCGCGGACATTGCTAAATCCAAGACGGTCGCGCGAGAGGAGGGCTGCTAATGGAGGCGTTTTCGTTTGGCAGCTACTATCCCGGCGATAGTGCAATCCACCGCCTGGACCCGCGAACTAAGTTGCTCTTGGGCTTTGTGTTTCTGATCACGACGCTCACGGTCAGTAGCTTCCGCGGACTGGTCCCGGTCGCAATCTTCGTTGTCCTGATCTATACCGTGTCTCGGGTGCCGGCTCGTCGCGTCCTGTCATCGATGGCGCCGCTGCTGGCGATCGTCGCGGTGGTCGCGGTGCTCAACTTGTTTTCCGACCAGAGCGGGCGCATCCTGTGGCAGCTCGGCTTTTTGCAGATAAGCGAGGGCTCGCTGCATTCCGCTGCCTTTATGGCGTGCCGCCTGACCTTGATGATGGCCGGTATGAGCGCTATCACGCTCACCACACCGACGCTCGACCTCACCGCGGGCTTCGAGCGCCTGCTCGCGCCGTTTGCGCGTGTGGGACTTCCTGCGCACGAGCTCGGCATGATCATGGGCATCGCGCTGCGCTTTATGCCGCAGTTTGCCACCGAGATGAAGCAGACGGCCGATGCGCAGACAAGCCGCGGTGCGCGCGTGACGGGAGGCCCGCTCGGCGGCGTTCGTATGCTTGGCAGTGTGGCGATTCCGCTGTTCACGGGTGTGTTCCGTCATGCCGAGACGTTGTCTGCCGCCATGGATGCCCGTTGCTATCATGGCGAGCAGGGCCGCACGCGTCTGCATGCGCTTGCATTTGGCCGCGGCGATGCGTTGGCGGCGGTGGTGACGGCGTTGCTGCTCGTCTGCGTCATCGTCATCAATCTTCAACTTGTTTAGGCGCGATTCGAGCGCAGGAAAGGGGTCCCTATGACCGACAACGATCGCACGGCGCAGCTCGAGCGCGCCTGTTCGTATCTTAGGCGTATTCCGGCGTGGTATCTCGCCACGATCGACGTGACGGACGGACATCAGCCGCGCGTGAGGCCGTTCTCGTTTGCCATGGTCGATGATGACAAGCTGTGGTTTTGCACCTCGCGCGACAAGGACGTGTGGGCCGAGCTCAGCGCGAACCCCAAGTTTGAGGTTTCGGGTTGGAAACCGGGGGAGTGTTGGATTGTGCTGACCGGCGAGGCCGCGCTCGAGGACGACGCGGTCGTGAGCGACCGGGTGCGCCAAGCCGGCTTTAAGCACATGGTGGGCATCGGTGAAGACCACGAGGGCGCCAACGACGGTCGCCTTGCGTTTTTCTCGGTGCGCAATATCGCCGCCCGCTTCTGTGATATCGACGGCAGCGAAGAGCGCCTGGAGCTTTAACCATAGGGTAGCTAAAACAGCCCCGACCCAAAAAGACTAGTGACAGGGGGACATATGGACGGATTGAATACGGTGTTGGAGTATCTGACGTCGGTGCCGGCATGGTATTTGGCGACGAGCGTTGACGGACAGCCGCATGTGCGTCCGTTTTCGTTTGCGCAAATCCAGGACGGCAAGCTGTGGTTTGTAACGGCGCGCACCAAAGACGTGTGGCAAGAGCTGTTGCAAAATCAACGCTTTGAGGCCACGAGTTGGTGGCCGGGCCATGGCTGGCTCATCTTGCGCGGGCATGCGGGTCTGGACGACCAGGCCGCTCCGGATATGCGCGAGGCAGGCTGGAAGCACCTGGAGCGCCTAGGCGAGCACTACGAGGGCGCAGACGATCCCACGCTCGTCTTCTTTAGCGTGGAGGAACCCGAGGCCTTTATCTGCAACCATGACGAATGGGTGCCGGTCGAGCTCTAAACGAGTCTCTCAGCAAGCTTCGACAATTCAAATTCTCGCATGTAGCGGGCCCCACATTGCAACGTCACCGTAAGGCGCACTGGGCAATATGGGGCCCGCATTTATTTGTCAATTCCTTCGAGTGAATGTGTCGGGACTGTTTCAATGCATGAATATGTAAAAGATTTGCGTATATATGCATCTTTTGGTGCTAAAGTTTCAATCCACTTCATAACGACGGCTGCGGGATGCGCATTGGTGCATAACTGCAGACAAGGAGTCTGATATGTCATTAAAGGTTGGAATCGTCGGTGCGGCTGGATATGCCGGTGCCGAGCTCATTCGCCTCGTCCTCGGTCATCCCGAGTTTGAACTTGCTGCCATTACGTCCAACGCCGATGCCGGCCAGCCGTTGTCTGCGGTGTACCCGAGCTTCGCCGGCGTAAGCGATCTTGTCTTCACGACGCATGATGCCCCCGAGCTCAAGAACTGCGATACGGTCTTTTTGGCCGTGCCGCACACGGCTGCCATGGCACAGGTGCCCGCCCTGCTTGCCGCGGGGGTCTCCTGCATTGACCTCTCGGCCGACTATCGCCTGAGCGATCCGGCCACCTTTGCGGCCTGGTATGCCGCCGAGCACACGAGCCCCGAGCTACTCAAGAGCCGCGCCTTTGGTCTGCCCGAGCTGTTTTGCCAGGATTTGGAGACTGCTGCATCCGACCACGCCGACGGCAAGCCCGTGCTGGTCGCCTGCGCCGGTTGCTATCCCACCGCAACGAGCCTTGCCGCTGCGCCTGCCGTGCGCGCCGGCTGGGTTGCCCAGGGCGGTCCCGTGATCGTTGACGCTATCAGCGGTGTAACGGGTGCCGGTAAGTCCTGCAACGCCCGCACGCATTTTTGCAGCGCGGACGAAAACCTGGAGGCCTATGGCGTGGGCAAGCATCGTCACACGCCCGAAATCGAGCAGATCTTGGGCCTACCCGATCGCATCGTCTTCACTCCGCACCTGGCACCGCTCAAGCGCGGCCTGCTCTCTACGGTGACGATGCCGCTTACGGCGCAGGCTATCGATACCTTGACCCTTGAGGACGTTGTCGACCATTACAAGCAGTTCTACGCCGGTCGCACCTTCGTGCGCGTACTCGATGCCGGCCAGCAGCCCAAGACGGCCTCGGTCGTCGGCACCAACGCTGCCCAAATTGGCCTTGCGCTCAACAAGCGCGCTGGCGTACTGGTGGCGACGGGTGCAATCGACAACCTGTGCAAGGGCGCGGCGGGCCAAGCGGTTCAGTGCGCCAATATCGTCTTTGGATTTGATGAGCGACGAGGCTTGCCCACAGTGGCGTGCCCGG
This sequence comes from uncultured Collinsella sp., assembly GCA_902478705.1. Taxonomy (GTDB): domain Bacteria; phylum Actinomycetota; class Coriobacteriia; order Coriobacteriales; family Coriobacteriaceae; genus Collinsella. Next base: position 8,357 of record CABSMB010000003.1, read on the forward strand.
TGTAGCACATTCGATTGTTATCGATTTAGTAGTCGGGTATCGAGTTGGGCGCCACTTTTAAGCTGGTCTAGTAGTTGCGACCGGTATGGCGTGCCAGCCGATGCCCGCTTTTTTATTTGATATAAGGAGTCGTAGGGACGATGAATATAGAGCAGCTCGATATCAAGATTCGCGCCGTCGAGGGTGGCGTTACGGCAGCGGCCGGCTTTAAGGCCGCGGGTATTCATGCCGGATTCCGCAAGAATCCCGAGCGCCTGGATTACGCGCTCGTCGTGCCCGATAAGCCCTGTCCCGGCGCCGGTGTGTTTACGACCAACCGCTTTTGCGCAGCGCCCGTGCAGGTGAGCCGTGCCAACCTGGGCGGCGCCGACAAGGGCTACGGCGTCATTGCCGGCATTTCGGTCAACTCTGGCAATGCCAACGCCGCCACGGGTGAGACCGGTCTTGCCTGCGCGCGCGAGACCTGCAACATCGCCTCGCAGGTCATCGGCTGCGAGCCCCAGCAGATTCTGGTCGCCTCCACGGGCGTAATTGGTCAGATTCTGCCGATTGACACGTTTGAGACGGCGATTCCGGCAGCTTATGAGGCGCTCTCCGCTCATGGTGGCGCCGATGCCGCCCGCGCTATCATGACGACCGACACGCACTCCAAGGAGTATGCCGTGTGTTACCGCAGCGAGGCCGCGGGGCACGCAGGCAATGTCTATACGGTGGGCGGTATGTGCAAGGGCTCGGGCATGATCATGCCCAACATGGCAACCATGATCGCGGTCATCTCTACCGATGCCCCCGTCGAGCCGGAGGCTCTCCACTCCCTGCTGCTCTCGACCGCCAAACAGACCTTCAACAAGGTAACGGTCGATTCCGACACCTCGACTAACGACACCTGCATCATGCTCGCTTCCGGCGCTGCCGCAAATGCCGAGCCTATTGTCGAGGGCTCTGATGCCTTTGACGAGTTGGCCTTTGCCGTGCATGAGGTGTGCGAGAGCCTGGCGCGCAACATCGCCGCAGATGGCGAGGGCGCATCCAAGCTCGTGACGGTTAATGTCACCGGCGCCGCGAACGACGAGGAGGCCGATATCGCCGCCCGTGCTGTTGCCAACTCGCCGCTCGTCAAGACCTGCATCGCCGGCCACGATTGCAACTGGGGCCGCGTTGCCATGGCGCTCGGCAAGTGCGGCGTGAAGTTTAACCAAGAAGATGTGTCCATCGACATGATGGGTATGCCCGTCTGCCGTGATGGCCTGACCGTTCCCTTCGATGAGGACGAAGCCCTGCGACGTTTTGAGGCGCCCGAGATCGTGATCTCGGCAGACCTGGGCGCAGGGGACGCGGCGACCACCGTGTGGACTTGCGACCTCACGCACGAGTACATCTCCATTAACGGCGACTACCGTTCCTAGACTCCCGATGTGCCGCGCGTCCCGCTGCAATCGCGGGCAACGAGGTACGGCGCGATAGCTACACGAAAGACGAGGCAGACTATGAAGTTCGCACGCGATTGCCGCTCGAGCGAATCCAACGAAGTTACCGCGCAGCTGCTGTTCGAGGCGCTGCCATGGATTAAGAACCTGACCGGTAAGACGGTCGTTATCAAGTACGGCGGTGCCGCCATGGTCGACGAGCAGCTGCGTCGTGACGTGATGAGCGACATCGTCTTGCTCAAGATTATCGGCATGCGTCCTGTTATCGTCCACGGTGGCGGCAAGGCCATCAACGAGGCGCTCAGCCACTACGACATCCCCGTCGAGTTTAAGAACGGCCAGCGTGTGACTACGCCTGCCACCATGGACATCGTGCGCGAGGTACTGGGTGGCAAGGTCAATCAGGAGCTGGTCGCGGCGCTCAACCACCACGGCAACCTGGCCGTGGGCGTGTCCGGCAGCGACGCCGGTACCCTTATCGCCGAGCCACTCGACCCAGAGCTCGGCCGCGTAGGCAAGGTTACGCACGTCAACACCGACTATATCGAGCGCCTGCTCGACAGCGAGTACATTCCCGTTATCGCCACGGTCGCAGCGGGGGAGGACGGTGGCTTCTTCAACATCAACGCCGATACCGCCGCCGGCGCCGTTGCGGCGGCGCTTCATGCGCACAAGGCGATTTTTTTGACCGATGTCGACGGTCTGTACAAGGACTTTAGCGACAAGGATTCGCTTATCTCCAACCTGACGCTCGACGAGGTCAATGAGATGCTCTACGGCGGCGAGGTCGACAAGGGCATGATCCCCAAGCTGCGCGCCGCCGTCGATGCGCTTACCGCTGGCGTGTTCCGAGCCCACATCATCAATGGCACGACGCCGCACTCGCTGCTGCTGGAGCTGTTGACCGATGCCGGCGTTGGTACCGTGATCCACTCCACCGAGACGGCCTACGAGTTTGATACGCATCCGCACCCGCTTTCGACCTTTGCGGCACGCCTGACCGAGAACCTCGACGAGGTCGAGAAGCTCCAGACGGTCTAGCTGACCCGCGGTCGTCGCGTCCCTGCACCCATAGCCCTGCGCCGTACGGCGCCTAACGAAAGGCATCCCATGTCACTTGCAACTCAACAATCGCTCGAATCCCATTACGTTATGCATACTTTTGGTCGCTCGCCGGTAGAGTTTGTCGAAGGCCACGGCATGAAGCTCATCGGTGACGATGGTCGTGAGTATCTCGACTTTCTCGCTGGTATTGGCGTGTGTAGCCTAGGCCACGGTAATCCTGCAGTGCTTTCGGCGCTCGAGGCTCAGACCAAAAAGCTTCTGCACGTGTCTAACTACTTCTACATCGAGCAGCGTGGACAGGTCGCGGCGCTGCTGTCCAAGCTTGCCAACGACGACGTAGATGGTGCGTGCGTTCTGGCCGATGCCATTGCCGCCGGCGATGAGACCACGGCCGCTGCGCTCGGCGCTCCGACGGCGGGCGAGCAGGTGTGGGAGACGTTCTTTGCCAATTCTGGTGCTGAAGCCAACGAGGGCTCGATGAAGCTCGCGCGTCTGTACGCCAAGCGTGCTGGTAACGGCGGCAACACCATCGTATGCATGCGCGGCGGCTTCCACGGTCGTACGCTCGAGACCATTGCCGCCACCATGCAGGATTGGCTACAGGACAGCTTCCGTCCGCTGCCGGGCGGCTTTGTGGCCTGCACACCCAACGATGTCGATGAGCTGCGTGCAATCTTTAAGCAGCTGGGAAGCGAGATTTGCGCCGTCATGCTCGAGCCGATTCAGGGCGAGAGCGGTGTGCACCCCATGACTGAGGAGTTTATGACGGCGGCGCGCGACTTGGCACACGAGGTGGGTGCCGTTCTTATCGCCGACGAGGTCCAGTGTGGCATCTTCCGCTCCGGCAAGCCGTTTGCATTCCAGACCTATGGCGTGGAGCCCGACATCATGAGCCTTGCCAAGGGGATCGCCGACGGCGTCCCCATGGGTGCCGTGGTGGCAAAGAAGGAGATCGCCGACGTGTTTAAGCCGGGCGACCACGGCTCGACCTTTGGCGGTAGTTGCTTGGCTGTCGCGGCGTGCGCCGCGACGCTCTCCGCGCTTGTGCGCGGCGACTACGCTGAGCATGCCGCCAAGGTGGGTGCTTATATGGAGCAGGCGCTGGCCAAGCTTCCGCACGTTACCGAGGTACGCGGTCGCGGCTTAATGCTCGGCTGCGATCTGGATGACGCTGCGGGCGATGCGCATGATATTGTTGCCCGCGCGCTGGCCGCCGGCGCCGTGATTAACGCTACTGGTGCCCACACGCTGCGTTTCCTGCCGCCGCTTGTCTGCGAAGAAGCCGACGTGGGCAGCCTGATCGAGATTTTGTCGGACGTTTTGGCCTAACACAGCGCAATAACTCAATTTGGACCGGGTTCCGGACTGCGGACGTGCCATATGCGGCACGATTCAGCGGTCTGGAGCCCGTTTTGTTATCGATTTACCATGGCTGGGATAGGCCGTGTGCAAAAAGTGGCAAATATGAGTACGGGCACTAACTTCGTAACATATAAATTAGGCGTTTTTAGATGAGTTGGGCCACATATGTCCAGTTTTGCAGTAACTAAATTGGCTTAACTGGACTATCAGTCGTCGTTCTAATGTCGGATTTGCCTTTTATGACTTCGAAAACGCTGCTACCAAAAAGGTAGCAGTACTCATATTTGGCATTTTTTGCACATGGGTATTCGCCAAGGGTCCATTTCGCCGCCCGCTTTCGCTTCGGGCCTCCGCTCCTCGCGTGCTGCGCTGGAAAACGCTTCGCGTTTCCTCAGCTCCGCACCCTTGCGGGTTCGAATCCCTCTGCACGGGGCCCAAAAAGGAAAGGCCCCCATCGCTGGGAGCCTTTTCAATCAAGTGGTGGGCGATGAGGGGTGTCCGCGTGCGGCTGGCGCCGCCCGCGCCCCGCTTCGTCGCTTCGCTCCTCGCGTGCTGCGCTGGAAAACGCTTACGCGTTTCCTCAGCTCCGCACCCTTGCGGGTTCGAATCCCTCTGCACGGGGCCCAAAAAGGAAAGGCCCCCATCGCTGGGAGCCTTTTCAATCAAGTGGTGGGCGATGAGGGATTCGAACCCCCAGCCTTGTGCGTGTAAAGCACCTGCGCTAACCGTTGCGCCAATCGCCCGCAGGGATTGAGTATAGCGGAAACCCCGTGCTGTTCACCGCTAATTCATAACGAAACTTACGCGGCGACTTCGGCGCCCTTGTCCTCGTCGATAAAGAAGCGCTTGTACCAGATGAGGAACGTCAACGTGGTATAGATCTTGCGCTGGTTGAGCGCGCGACCCTCAAAGTGATCGTCAAGCAGTTTCATGAGCGCATCGGTGTCAAAGAAATCAGCAGCCCACGGTGCGGTGAAGTATTCCTTTACGTAGTCGTAGTACTTTTGCTCGCGCAGCCAGAACTTGACCGGTACGGGGAAGCCCACCTTCTTGCGCGTTGCCCACTCGTCGGGCAGCGTGCGGTTGGCAGCGTGACGCAGAACGAGCTTGCAGCCTTCTTCGTTAACACGGTAGTTGGCGGGAATGTGCTCGGCAAACTCCATGACCTTCTTGTCCAGGAACGGGACGCGGAGCTCCAGAGAATGTGCCATGCACATCTTGTCGGCCTTGAGCAGAATGTCGCCCGGCAGCCACATGTTCATGTCCAGATACTGCTTCTTGGAGAGCTCGCAGCAATTGGGAACCTGCTTGTAATACTCGGCGCACATTTCGGCGGCGTTCTTGCCGGTGTCGTAGGCAGGCTTAAGCACCTCGTCGACCTCGGACGGGTCGAACACCTTTGCCTGACCCACATACCAGCGCTCGGGGACCTCGGCGCACTTGGTCAAGAAATTGTGACCCTTAAAGTAGGGAAGATGCTGAACGAGCGAGCCCAGGGCGCGGCGCACGCCGAGTGGGACGCGCTTCTTGAAGGAGCGCATCTGAGGGGTGTCCTCGTACCACTCGTAGCCGGCGAACAGCTCGTCTGCACCCTCGCCCGAAAGGACCACGGTGACTTCCTTGGCTGCCATCTGGGCCAGATAGTACAGCGGCACGCTCGAGAGGTTCGATTGCGGCTCGTCCATGTGATACTGGATGTCGGGCAGCGCGTCGAAGAACTCGTCGGCGGTGATCATCTTGCGCACGTTCTTGATGCCCAGCTTGTCAGAAAGCTCGGCGGCGTAGTTGGTCTCGTTGAAGTTCTTGTAATCGAAGCCGACGGAATAGGTGGTGTCGGGCATAAGGCAGGCGGCAATGTAGCTGGAGTCCACGCCGCCAGAAAGAAACGAGCCCACCTTAACATCGGCGATTCGGTGCGCAGCGACGCTTTCGTGCACGACCTTGTCGCACTCGTCCACGTACTCCTCGAAGGTCTTGGAGTTGTCGTCGGTGAAGTCACAGCTCCAGTAACGCTTGATGTCCATGGTGTTGGTCGTCAGGTCATACGTAAAGCAATGCGCCGGGGCAAGCTTGAACACGCCCTTAAAGAAGGTCTCCTCCGTGGCAGGGAATTGCAGCGTCAGGTAGGGGCGCAGCGCGTCGTGGTTGACAGCCTTCTCAAACTTGGGATGGTCCAGGAAGCTCTTGATCTCGGAGCCAAACAGCAGCGAGCCATCGGATGCCTGGTAGTAATAGAACGGCTTGATACCAAAGATGTCGCGAGCGCCAAAGAGTTTGTTCTTGTTCTGGTCGTGAATCACGAACGCGTACATGCCGCGCAGGCGGTTGACCAGGTCCTCGCCCCACTCCTCGTAACCATGTACCAGGACCTCGGTATCAGCGTTGCAGTGGAAGGCGTAGCCGGCTGCCTCCAGCTCGGCGCGAAGCTCCTGGAAGTTGTAGATCTCTCCGTTGAAGACAATCGTGACCTTGCCGTCGTCGCTCGACATGGGCTGAGCTCCAGCTTCGGAAAGATCAAGAATCGAAAGACGACGGAAGCCAAGGGCAACGTTGTCGACGATATGCTGGCCGCCCATATCGGGACCACGGTGGATGATGCGATTCATCATAGCCGTGAGAACCAGCTCACTCTGTTCATCTGTACCGGTAAAACCGACAAAACCGCACATGCAAGATCCTTTCTGCTGACGGCTCAGGTGTACTGCCGCAAGGATTGTGGCAGCTGATGTCAAATAATCTTTACTATCATGCCAATCTTTTGTTTCGTGATAGGGCATAAGCGCCGAGCGAACCGAAAAAACCACGGCGTGGCTCGTCCGGGCTTCCGGTAGCGGTTCCAAGATTTAGCAGTCTGTGCCCGATACAAGATTGGGCGGCATATTACGATGGCTGCTAGTATTGAAAGGGTTTTGTTGAATCGGTTTGGTCTCGAGGCAATTGAGGCTGGGCTTAGCGAGAGGGGTCGTTGTATGTCGGATAGCACGCCGCGAGAAAAACTGACACTTAAGCGCTATATAGAATTGCTCGAGGCGGAAGGCGTGGTCGTCTCCAAGCCGGCAGTGCCATGCGATTGGCCTATTGAATTTGCGACTGACGATTCGCGCCAAGTGCGTCCGGGCACGCTGTTTGTCTGTAAGGGGCGTGCATTTAAGCGCGAGTATCTGGTGTCGGCGATTGCCGACGGCGCCGTCGCCTATGTGTCCGAGACGGATTACGGCGTCGATGCCCCCGCGATTATCGTCAACGATATCCGCCGTACGCTCGCTGTGGTGGCGGACGCCTATTACGGTCATCCCTCGGGCAAGGTGAAGGTCTGCGCCTTTACAGGCACCAAGGGCAAGTCGACCTGTAGCTTTTATCTGCGCGGCATTCTCGTCAACGAGGCCAAGCTTACGGGCTGTCATCGACCCGCTCTTAATACGGGCATTGAGTTCGACGACGGCATCGAGGCAGGCCCTTCCAAACTGACGACCCCCGAATCCTTCCTGCTGCAGTCTCGCATCGCACATGCCGCGGAGGCGGGTGCCCCGTGGCTGGTTATGGAGGCATCGAGCCAGGGCCTCAAATACGAGCGCACGGGCAAGATCGCCTTTGAAGTCGGCGCCTTTACCAATATCGGCGAGGATCACATTTCGCCGATTGAGCATCCGACGCTCGAGGATTACTTTGCCAGCAAGCTCAAGATTTTTTCGCAGAGCCGCTTTGCTGTGGTCAATCTCGATATGGATAAGGTCGATCGTGTGCTCGAGGCGGCATCTCGTTGCGAACGTACGGTGACGTTCTCCCTGACCGACGAGCGTGCCGACGTGCTCGCGCTGGCGATTCGCAATGGTGACTGCGGCGTGGTGGCAACGGTGCGCACGCCCCGCTTTACGCGCGACATTGTGATTCCCACGCCGGTTAAGTTCAATGTGTCCAACGCGCTTGCCGCTATTGCGTGCGCGGAGGCACTGGGCATTTCGGAAGAGGGCATCGTCCATGGGCTCGAGAACGTTTTTGTCCCCGGTCGTATGGAGCTCTACAGGTCGGAATCGGGCAAGATTTTGGGCGTCGTCGATTATGCCCATAACGGCATGAGCCTTGAGACGCTCCTGCGCGATCTGCGAGAGAACTATCCGGAGCGCGAACTCGCGGTGGTGTTTGGCGCCACCGGCGGCAAAGGCGTCGATCGCCGGACCACGATGGGCATCGCTGCCGGTAAGTACGCCGACCGCATCGTGATCACCGAAGACGACCCGGGCCCCGAGAACGTCGAGGACATCTGCGACGAGATCGCACGCAATGTCCGGGAGCAGGGCAACGACAACTGGCAGATTGTGCTCGACCGTCCCGCTGCCATCGAGACCGCCGTGCGCGAGACCGAGCGGCCCGCCGTGGTGATCGTGACGGGCAAGGGCGTTGACGACTACATGTTGCGCAAGAACGGGGCCGAGCCCTGCGAGCGCGACGGCTCGGTTCTCAAGCGCATCCTTGCGGCGTACGATGCCTAAACGCTGCCGCCTTGAGGGTGGCGTTTGCGAATCCTCGACGCCCGATGACCTAAGGCCTTCCAGGCGTGTTTACCCTAGGGAAAACACGCTACCAAGATCAAACCCCATCTATGTAAACGGAGTGATTATGTCCCACAACACCCTGCCTACCGTCTCCGAGCTCTCGGGTGAGATACGCGAGCGTCTCGCAAAGGTCAACTATGTCTTTACCGACCTGGACGCCACCATGCTCGCGCCCGGCTCGTGCGTGCTGCGCGACAACGACGGCAACCCCTCGACCAAGCTCGTCGAGGCTGTCGTGGCACTTGCCCGCGCCGGCATCCAGGTGGTTCCCACCTCGGGCCGCAACCGTACCATGATCCACGAGGATGCGCGCGTGCTTGGCCTCAACTCCTACATCGGCGAGATGGGTGGCCTGGTCATGTACGATCTCAAGGCCAACGATTGGGAGTATTTGACCGGCGATATGCCCTACGATCCCGCCTGCGGCCTTACACCGCATCAGGTGATCGAGCAGACCGGCGTGTGCGAGAAGATTCTCGCCCGCTGGCCGCATAAGATCGAGTACCACAACGACATGTCGACCGGCTACAAGTACCGCGAGGTCACCGTCGGCATGCGCGGCGATGTGCCCGACGAGGAGGTCCAGACCATCCTGGACGAGGCCGGCTGCGGCCTGGTCTGGGCCTGCAACGGTCACCTGACGCATCTGTCCAAGCCGACGACGCTCGAGCTCGAACGCGTCGAGGATGGCCGCGCGTTTAACATCAATCCCGCCGGCCTCAACAAGGGCGTTGCCATCGCACGTTTCTGCGAGCACCTGGGTATCGAGCGCGAGGAGACGCTGGCGCTCGGCGATTCCGAGTCCGACTTCTACATGGCTGACCGCGTGGGCACGTTCTGCCTGGTCGAGAACGGTTTGACTAGCGCCGGCGCGCCCGAGTTCCTGGATGCCTGCGATAACGCCTACGTCACGCGCGGAAAGATTGTCGACGGCTGGGCGGCAACGGCAGAGCTGCTCGTCGCGGCTCGTTCGTAGCGCGGCCCTATCGTTCTGAGCCATATCTTTTCGAGAGAGAATCTGGTGAGGTAATGTCCGATATCGAGAATCTGGCAGGTGACACACGCCCCATTGGCGTATTCGACTCGGGACTGGGTGGTCTGACGGTTGCGCGCGCGATTGCGACGGCGTTGCCGCACGAGTCCGTCTACTACTTTGGCGACACCAAGCGCTGCCCTTACGGCACCCGCACCGAGGACGAGGTGCGCTCGTTTGCACTGCAGGCGGGCCGTTGGCTGTCGAAGCACGACGTCAAGATCATGGTCATCGCCTGCAATACGGCGACCGCTGCGGCCTTGCGTTTGGCCCAGCAGGTGCTCGACGTCCCCGTCATCGGTGTGATCGCACCTGGCGCACGCGCGGCAATTAACAGCACCCGCACGCGCCGGGTGGGCGTGCTCGCCACCAACCTCACCATTCGCTCGGGCGCTTACACGCGTGCCATTCAGGACCTGGATGCCGGCGTCGACGTATACGGCTGCCCTGCCTCGAGCTTTGTAGAGGTCGTTGAGCACGAGCTCGCCTCGGGCGCGCATCTGCAAGAGCAGTGGCTCGAGAACGAGGACATCTTTGATACGCCTGCCGTACGCGCGCTGGTCGGCGCCACGGTTGAACCGCTGCGCGACCACGGCATCGATACCGTGGTACTCGGCTGCACGCATTTTCCGCTGCTCGTGGGGCCTATTCGCCATGCGCTGGGTCCCGGAGTGCGCGTGGTGAGCTCTGCCGAGGAGACCACGCGCGAGCTGACCGATATTCTCACGCGCCGCGAGCAGCTGGCGGGCGACGCAGCCGAGCCGCAGCATCGTTTTGCAACGACGGCCGATAACATTGCCGAGTTTGCGGTGGCGGGCAGTTTTATCTTTGGCCAGCCGCTCAAGAGTATTGAGCATATCGATATCGACGAACTCAAATAGATATAAGGTCACCGACCAAAGGCTCACGTTCACCTTTTGCCGAAAGGATTTTTCTATGGAGTATATGCAGGTCAATCGTACCAACGGCCGCGCCGCCGATGAGCTGCGCCCCATCAAGCTTACTCGCGGCGTCATGAAGCACGCCCACGGTTCGTGCTTGGCCGAGTTTGGCGATACGCGCGTGCTGTGCGCTGCCACCATCGAGGAGGGCGTGCCGGGCTGGCGCAAGGGCGCCAAGGCCGGTTGGGTAACGGCGGAGTACGCCATGCTGCCGGCATCGACCGGCAAGCGCTGCAAGCGCGAGCATGCCAACCGCAAGGGCCGCTCCATGGAGATCGAGCGTCTGATCGGCCGCAGCCTACGCACCGTCGTCAACATGAAGGCGCTCGGCGAGTACACCGTCACCGTCGACTGCGACGTGATTCAGGCAGACGGCGGCACGCGAACGGCGAGCATTACCGGCGCCTGGGTGGCGCTGCACGACGCCCTTGCCATGTGGGTCGAGGCGGGTAAGCTCGAGCGCATCCCGCTCACGGGCCAGGTCGCCGCGATTTCCATGGGCGTTGTCGACGGCAACACCCTGCTCGACCTGGATTATTCCGAGGACAGTCACGCCGAGGTCGACATGAACCTTGTCGCCACCGATACCGGTGAGATGATCGAGCTCCAGGGCACTGGCGAGCAGGCGCCCTTCGACCGCAAGCGCCTCAATGCTCTGCTCGATTTGGGCGACAAGGGCATTGCCGAACTCATCGAGCTCCAGCGCCAAGTCCTCGCCTAACCTGCCAAAAAGGGACAGGTTTATTTTGGTAGGTTTTATCTGCGGAAACGCCGATAGATAAGGTTGATGGCACATGAAAGGGGAGACGCCGAAGGGCCAGTCCCTTTTACGTGACTTTGCTATACGGACAAGGAGACCACTCATGGCACTTGAGAAGATCGACATCGACACCCTCGACCCGGCGGCGACCATCGTCGTGGCAACGGGCAACGCCCATAAGCTCACCGAGATCGAGGCCATTTTGGGCAAGGTTATGCCCGAGGTTCGCTTTGTGGCGCTCGGCCAGCTGGGCGATTTTGAGGACCCCGAGGAAAACGGTACGACATTTTTGGAGAACGCTATCATCAAGGCGCAGGCTGCCGTCGAAGAGACGGGGCTCATGGCCATTGCCGACGATTCGGGCCTGGTCGTTGACGCGCTGGATGGTGAGCCCGGTGTGTATAGCGCGCGCTACGCGGGCGTTCACGGCGACGATGCCGCCAACAATGCCAAGCTGCTCGTGAATCTGGAGGGCGTGGCCGACGAGGACCGCACTGCGCGCTTTATGAGCGTCGTCGCGCTCATCGACACGGACGGTTTGGTCACCTATGGTGAGGGCGCCTGCGAGGGCGTTATCGCACACGAGGGCCGCGGCGATCACGGCTTTGGCTACGACCCGCTGTTCCTGCCGGTCGACACGCCGGGCAAGACCATGGCCGAGCTGACGACGGATGAGAAGAACGCCATCAGCCATCGATTCCATGCGCTCGAGCACCTATCCGCCAAACTGACGGGCGAGGAGTAGGCCGTGCGTGCGGTGGTGCAGCGCGTGCTCAACGCCGGCGTGACGGTCGACGGCGAGTGCGTGGGCAAAATTGGGCGCGGCTATCTGGTGCTGCTGGGCGTGGGCCACGGCGACACGCGCGCCGAGGCCGATAAGCTGTGGGGCAAGCTCCGGGGCTTGCGCATTAACGAGGACGAGAACGGCAAGACCAACCTGGCCCTTGCCGATGTCGACGGCGAGGTTCTCGTGGTGTCGCAGTTCACGCTGTTCGCCGATTGCCGTCACGGCCGCCGCCCATCGTTTACGGATGCCGGCGCCCCCGATGTCGCCAACGAGCTCTACGAGTACTTCCTGACGCTTGTGCGCGAGGACGTCGAGCACGTAGCGCATGGCATTTTCGGCGCCGATATGAAAGTCGACTTGGTCAACGACGGTCCGTTCACCATCGTCCTGGACACCGATACTCTGTAAGTAGCTAATTAGCTACTTGCGTATGGCCACAACAGGATGCTATAGTATTAGAGTTTTGTCTATCTTAGGGGTATTATCCCCTTTTTGAATTGCACCTTCTGGAGGCCCTGTTCATGGAAGAGATGGAAGTCAATCACGTCGACGACATCCACGAGAAGCTGACCGATATGGTGGGCGATCGCGTTAAGGTGAAGGCCAACATGGGCCGCACCCGCGTCGTCGAGCGCATGGGCACCATCAAGAGCGTCCATCCGGCAGTCTTTATCGTCGAGGTCGACGAGCGCCGTGGCCGCAAGTCGCGTCAGTCCTACCAGTATATTGATGTTCTCACCGGCCAGGTCGAGCTGTTTGACCCCGAGAGCGGCGAGCACATTTTTACTCCGCTCGGCAATCAGCTCGAGGAGCACTAGCGGTGACCGATTGGTCCCTGACCCTTTCCGCGCCGGCAAAGATCAACCTCTATCTGGGGGTTCATACCGAGCGCGACGACCGCGGCTACCATAAGGTCGATTCCCTGATGGCAGCCGTCGGTCTTGTCGATACCGTTACGGTTACGCCGGCACAGGCACTGACCGTCCAGACGATTCCGGCATCCGATTTTCCCATGCAAAAGAATACGGCGTATCGTGCGGCCGCTGCTATGGCCGAGCATTATGGTCGCGAAGCCAATGTCTGCATCACGATCGAGAAGCGCATCCCGTTGTGTGCCGGCCTGGGCGGTCCTTCGACGGATGCCGCGGCGGTCATTGCCGCCTTGGCAGAGAGTTGGGGCATCGACCGTGCCGATTCCGCGCTGGACAACATCGCGCGCGGCATTGGCGCTGACGTTCCCTTCTTTTTGCATGCCAGCCCTGCATTTTACGTGGGTGGGGGAGACGTGCTGGCAACCGAGTATCCCGCACTACCCGCGACACCCGTCGTGCTGGTCAAGCCGCGCGAGGCAAGCGTTTCAACAATTGAAGCCTATCGACGTTTTGACGAGACCCCGGCGCCTGCGGACAAGCCCGGAGCGATCGCATCTGCCCTTCGCTCGGGAGATGCAGAGGCGGCCTACGCGCTCGTCCACAACAACCTGGGTGTCATTTCCGCGCAGATGGAGCCGCGGATTCAAACGGTGCTTGACTGGCTTCGTTCACAGGACGGTACCATTGCCGTAAACGTGTGCGGTTCGGGTGCCTGCTCGTTTGCTCTCTGTGATACCGCTGCCACGGCAGTCAATCTTGCGGCAGACGCTCAACAAAACGGCTGGTGGGCTTATGCAACGGAGCTCATTTCCGACACGGTTCACATTGAAGCGCCAAAGAAGTAAAAATTTCTCTGGCACACGACGGAAATCTTTGTTACTATAGTCGAGCTAACGGGTTGTGGCTCAGTTTGGTAGAGCACTGCGTTCGGGACGCAGGGGTCGCTGGTTCAAATCCAGTCAACCCGACCAGAGCATGAGGAGGGACCGCTTCTTGCGGTCCCTTTTTTTAGCTATTGTTGTGATACCGCGATACCCGCGGTATACTCATTCGAGCTTGTCTCGCTGTATTGTGGAGGTCTACATGTTTGGACTGAGGGCTCCTGAGCTCATCATTATTCTCGTTGTTGTCCTGATTATCTTTGGGCCTAAGAACCTGCCGAAGCTCGGTAAGTCCCTCGGCTCTACCGTCAAGAATATCCGCGAGGGTATGGAGGGCGACGATAAGGGCGAAACCAAGCAGGCCGAGGACGTTGTGGTCGAGGAGTCCAAGGAGGACAAGGAGATCGCAGAGCTCGAGGCCAAGCTCGCTGCTGCCAAGCAAAAGAAGGCAGAGGACAGCGACGCGGACGCAGAGTAGTCCCATCCCTTTGGGGTGAGCACCTGACCGGCTTGCCCGCAGGCTAGCCGGTCTTTTTTGTTTTTGTTGACAGTTGATCGTTACATCATAGTTGGGGAGATATCCGTATGGACGCAAGCCAGATCGTACTGACCGCTGAGGGCCGCCAGAAGCTCGTCGAGGAGCTCGCTTGGCGTGAGGGCGATTACGCCAAGGAGATCGTCGAGGACATCAAGGAAGCCCGCGCGTTCGGCGACCTTTCGGAGAACTCCGAGTACGATGCCGCCAAGGACAAGCAGGCCCAGAACGCCGCTCGTATCGCCGAGATCCAGGCCATCCTCGCCAACGCTCAGATCGCTGCCAGCACGGGCGACCTGACCGTCTCCATTGGCTCGACTGTTACCCTGGTCGACCCCAACGGTGAGCTTATCGAGGTCACGCTTGTCGGTACCACCGAGACCAACTCTCTCGAGCACAAGATTTCCAACGAGTCTCCGGTCGGCCACGCCATCATTGGGCATGACGAGGG
>CABSMB010000004.1 GCA_902478705.1 uncultured Collinsella sp.
AATGCGGCCCGCGCGGCGTCGAGCCGTTACGCGGTTTGGTAAAACCGCGTAACTAATGGACTCCGTACTGCTCGTAGTAGGCGTCGATGGCGGTCTTGAGCTCGTCATCGATGACGACCTTGCCGTCGATCTCGTGGTTGTAGAGCGTCTCGACGACCTCGGCCATGGAGACGATGCTCGCGACGGGGAAACCGTACTTGGCCTCGATCTCCTTCTGGGCGGTGGTCACGCCACCCTTGCCGACCTCCATACGGTTGAGGGACACGATGAGGCCCTTGATCTCGACATCGGCAGCAGCCTTAACTTTGGGATAGGTCTCGTCGATGGACTTGCCGCTGGTGGTAACGTCCTCGACCATGATCACGCGGTCGCCGTCCTGGGGCTCGTAGCCCAGCAAGTTGCCCTTGTCGGCGCCGTGGTCCTTGGCCTCCTTGCGGTCGCAGCAGTACTTGACCTCCTTGCCGTACAGCTCGTGGTAGGCAATGGCGGTCACGACTGCCAGCGGAATACCCTTGTAGGCAGGCCCGAACAGCACGTCAAAGTCGTCGCCAAAGTTATCGTGGATGGCCTGGGCGTAATACTCGCCCAGCTTCTTGAGCTGATAGCCCGTCACGTAGGCGCCGGCGTTCATAAAGAACGGGGACTGACGGCCGCTCTTGAGCGTAAAGCTGCCGAACTTAAGGACGTCGGACTCGACCATAAACTTGATGAACTCTTGCTTGTAAGCCTCCATGCGGGCTCCTCTCGTAATCGCGTACGTGCTTCACAGTTTAGCGCAGGCGGAGCGTCGCTGCGGGCGCGCTTTGGAGCCATGACGCTCTGTAAGGGCTTTGTCAGGGACGATGGTTTTCCGAACAACGGGGTTGACACGGCAAACCCCCTCGTCAAGAATACCGGCGGATTGAAACGGGTGCGAGATACCCAAAGCGCACAGCGCACGGCCTTAAGGAGGTGTGCCATGGAAGGCAGTCATAGTCGAAAAACCTGCATGTCGCCCTCGGCACGCCGCGAGGACTCCGCGTCCGCATAACCACCAGCAGCAGATCGTCAAAACCACCACAAAGGTGCCTGTCCCCTTTGTGGTGGTTCGTGAGCATGACGTGAGCGACATCTAGGTTTTTTGCAATTCAATACGACACGTACGCTAACTCCCTTTAGCAAGGAGGACCCTATGCTGATGCTCAAAACCGCCACGGTACTCGAAGTCATCTCCAAGCGCCGCCGCACGGCGCGCCCTGCCGCTCACGCCGGCCTTGCCAAGAACACCATCTTTGCCGCAACCCATAACGCCGAGGACGCCCTCGTGCTGCTCGACGCCACAGCGGACGGCCTCACCGCCGGGCAGGCCGCCGAGCGCCTGGACGCCGCCGGCCCCAACACCATCGAGGCGCCGACCAAGACGCTTGCCCGCCGCATCGCCGACGCCTTCATCGACCCCTTCGCCGGCATCCTTGCCGCGCTCGCGCTGGTCTCGCTCTACATTGACGTGCTCGCCGTGCCCGAGCCGCAGCGCGACCCCTCCACGGTCATCGTCATCGGCATCATGCTGTTGGTATCGGGCGGCATGAAGTTTATCCAGGAAGCCCGCAGCGGCAATGCGGCAGAGGCCCTTAAGGACCTGGTCTCCAACACCTGCACCGCCCTGCGCGACGGCGAGCGCATCGAGATCCCCTTCGACGAGCTCGTCCCCGGCGACATGATCCGCCTCTCCGCCGGCGACATGGTGCCGGCCGACGCCCGCATCATCACCGCGCGCGACCTATTTGTAATCGAGTCCGCCCTCACCGGCGAGAGCGAGGCCGTCGAGAAGACCACCGCCGTCACCGTCATCGAGGGTGCCGACGGATCCTCGCTGCCGCTCTCTGCCTGCAAGAACATCGTCTTTACCGGCACCTCTGTACAAAACGGCACCGCCATGGCACTTGTCGTGGCCACCGGTTCGGACACCTACCTGGGCGGCATCGCCAAGATGCTCAACGGGCGCGGCGAGAAGAGCGCGTTCGACCGCGGTGTCTCGAGCGTCTCGATGCTGCTGGTGCGCCTGATGCTCGTCATGGCACCGGCTGTCTTTGCCATCAACGCCGCCACCAAGGGCAACGTCATCGACGCGCTGTTGTTCGCCACGAGCGTGGCCGTGGGCATCACGCCGCAGATGCTTCCCGTCATCGTGACCACGAGTCTGTCGCAGGGCGCCAAGGACCTCGCCCGCCGCCGGGTCATTGTCAAAGAGCTGCCCGCAATCCAAAATCTCGGCGCCATGGACGTGCTGTGCTGCGACAAGACCGGCACCCTCACCGAGGACCGCATCGTGCTCGAGCGCTATCTCAACACCGACGGCGACGAGGACGCACGCGTGCTGCGCCATGCGTTCTTGAACAGCTTCTTCCAGACGGGTCTCAAGAACCTCATCGACCTGGCCGTGATCGACCGCGCCGACATGACCCCTTCGGCCATCGCGCCCGATTCCATGCTGGGCCAGAGCCTGCGCGACCGCTACACCAAGGTCGACGAGGTGCCCTTCGATTTCTCGCGCCGTCGCCTGAGCGTGGTGGTCGCCGACGCCCAAGGCAAGACCCAGATGGTCACCAAGGGCGCTGCCGAAGAAATGCTCGAGATCTGCTCCTTTGTCGAGGTCGATGGCATCGCCCAGCCGCTCACCGACGAGAAGCTCGCCCAGATTCGCAAGCAGGTCGCCGGACTTAACGCCGAGGGCTTACGCGTAATTGCCGTGGCGCAGAAAACCAATTCGCGCTGCGTGGGCGAATTTGGCATCGCCGACGAGTGCGACATGGTGCTGATGGGCTTTTTGGCCTTCCTCGATCCGCCCAAAGCGAGCGCTGCGAGCGCCGTCGCCACCCTCGAGGCCAAGGGCGTGGCGGTCAAGGTCCTGACAGGCGACAACGACCGCGTCGCCGCCACCGTCTGCGAGCAAATCGGCATCGACGCGAGCAACGTTTTGCTGGGCTCCGAGATTGACGCGCTCGACGACGCCGAGCTGGCGGAGCGCGCCGAGCGGACCCGTCTCTTTGCCAAGCTCTCGCCGCTGCAGAAGGCGCGCCTGGTGCGCGTCATGCGCGAGCTGCTCGGCCATACCGTGGGCTTTATGGGCGACGGCATCAACGACGCCGCCGCCATGCGCGCGAGCGACTGCGGCATCTCCGTCGATTCGGCCGTCGACATCGCCAAGGAATCCGCCGACATCATCTTGCTCCAAAAGGACCTGGGGGTGCTCGAGCGCGGCATCATCGAAGGCCGTCGCACCTACGGCAACCTGCTCAAGTACCTCAAGACCACGGTGAGCTCCAACTTTGGCAACGTGCTGTCCGTGACCGTCGCGAGCCTGTTCCTGCCGTTTTTGCCCATGAGCGCCCTGCAGCTGGTATTGCTGTCGCTGGTCTACGAGATCGTGTGCATCGCGCTGCCGTGGGACACCGTCGACGATGCCTGGACTGCCCGCCCGCGTGCCTGGGACGCCGCGTCCATCAAGGGCTTTATGCTCGAACTGGGCCCCGTGAGCTCGCTGTTTGACATCGTGACCTTCGCCGCGCTCTTCTTTGTGGTGTGCCCCGCCGCCGTGGGCGCGAGCTGGGCCGAGCTTGCCGACGCGGGCAATGTTGCCGGCATGGCGACCTTTGCGGCGATTTTCCAGAGTGGCTGGTTCGTCGAGTCCATGTGGTCGCAGACACTCGTGATCCACATGCTGCGCTCCCCGCGCCTGCCGAGCCCGCGCGACCACGCCGCCCCCGTGCTGCGTGTGCTCACCGTCTTGGGCCTGGCACTTGTCACCTGGCTGCCGGCAAGCCCCATCGCCGACGCAATGGGCCTCACGCCGCTGCCGCCAAGCTTTTTTGCGCTGCTCATCGGCATTGTCACTGCCTATATTGCGCTCACCCAGCTGGCCAAGCGCCGCTACATCGCCCGCCACGGCGAGCTGCTGTAGCACGGCGAGCTGCCGTAGCAGACAGTCCAAGTCCGCCAAGGCAGCCGTCGCCACAACCCATCCCCTTCGGCGGTTGCGGTGAAATAGTTCCTGTTGACCGGCCCGGGCTGTCATTTAGGAACTATTCCACCGCAACTTATAAAGGGGACTGGGTTGTTGTGTCGGAGAAAGGAGGGAGGCATCCGGGCCGAAGGGTGAAGCTCGGGCGTTAGTGCTCGGGAGTCAAGATAACCAGGGCATCGTGCTCAAAGGGATGCTGAGCCACGCGCACGGTGCCGTCGCCATTGTCGCGAACGGGCAGCTTGGCGATACGCTTGGCCTCCATGTCGAGCGCCGTCGCCGACCAGCCGCGCGCAGCGTCGAGCTTAAACGTAAGCGCCGTGGTACGCGGCAGATAGGTAACGACACGCTCGCCAATACGCGCCACACGGATGGCTTCGCGCGCGTCGTCGAGCAGCTCCTGCGCGGGGACCACGGCAAGGGCGTCGTCGCACGCCGTGGCACCCAAGCCGGCAAGCACATGCTCGATGGCGGCAAAGTCCCACACGCCCGCAAACTGCAGGCACTCCTGCCAGCGGAACGGCATGTCAAAGCCCTCGCCCAAGACCGAGCCCTGGCTGCGCGACGTCTGCCAGTTCCAAACGCCGTGGGCGCCGTAGGTCACGCCCGCGCTGGCGCCGGCAAGAATCGACGACCACACGCTCGCGCGGCAATCCTGCGCAGTGAAGCGCCAGTACACGTTGCGCGACGCACCCATTTGCTCGTAGCAAGGCTCGGAGTTGACCATCGGCTTTTTGGGATAGTTGGCGATAAAGTCCTGCGGCAGACGCCAGGCCTCGGGCTGACCCTCGTAGTTGTGGCCGGGCTGGAACATATAAAAGTCCAGACGGTCCAGGTACTGCGCCGGGATGGTGCGGTTACCGCGATTGATGTGCATGGTGCGCAGAGCCTCGGGCGCGCGCTTCACAACCTCATCGAGCGCATCCTCGTAATAGGTAATTGCCTCGTCACCGGCAAAGTCGGTATCGCCCGTCACCACGTAGACGGGGTCGAACTCGCCCAAGTTCTCGACCACGCGGGCAACGTGGGCGCGAACCTCCTCGCGCGGCATAACCTCGGCACCGCAACGCTCGGCAATCTTGGCGCCCCAGGTACCGGGCACGTAGTTGCACCACATGAGCACGAGTGCCGGGCGAATGCCGTGCTCGACGGCAGCGCGGCACATGTCGGCGGCGCGGTCCCAGTACGCCTGGTTGGGACGGGACCAATCAAAGTGCACGCCGTCCTCGCTGGCATAGGGCCAAATACCCAGATCGGGGCAGCAGCGATCCCACTGCGGCAACGTGTTGATCTGCAGCACGTTCATGCCCTGCTCGGCGCGGCGGGTCAGATAGTAGTCCCAGTCGGCCTCGGGAATGCTGGTAAACGCACTCCAGCACGTATCGGCAAACCAAAAGAACGGCTTGCCCTCGCACAAAAAGCCATCCTGACGACCGTTAACGGTCAGCTTTCCCAAACTCATCTGCAGTCCTTTCGCTCGATAAAGGAATTGCGAACCGGCAGATTCTTTCGCGCCCACACCTGGCGCAAAAGCCCCCGTCGCTTAGCAAGCCCCGGCAGGCAGGCACCACTCACCCACTCCAGTCTACCTTGCAAGAAGGGCCCCGCCGGGCTTGCGCCTGACGGGGCCCTGTCGTGTAGGTAAGGTCGTAGTCGACCGAATGGCTTGGCCTTAGGCCTCCATCTCGGCGAGCTCCTCCTTGGAGAAGCCGGCGACGAAGACGACGGCAGCGGCGATGACAAAGGAGATTGCCATACCGACGATAGCCCAGACGGTGTTCATCTGGCCACCCTGCAGGTAGTTGGTGAAGACCAGGAAGTTGGAGGCACCGCCAGCGAGGTAATAGGTAACACCCATGAGGCCGGAGAACACGGCGCCGATGGCACCGCCGATGAACATACCGAGCATGGTGCGACGGAAGCGCATGAGGATACCGAAGAGTGCGGGCTCGGTGACGCCACCGGCGATGGCGGAGATGATGTAGCCCAGAGCAAGACCCTTCTCGTCGGGGTTCTTCATCTTGAGGAAGGCACCGAAGGCGCAACCCCAGACGGCGGCCATGGCGCAGTTGGTGGAAACGAAGACGAAGGGATCGTAGCCGGCGGCGATGATCTGAACCTGAGCGAGCAGGATGACGGGCATGTGCATACCGCAGACAACGAAGAGCTGCCAGAAGGCGCCGAGGACGGCCATGACGATCAGGATACCGACGCCACCCATGTCAGCGAGACCGAAGAGGGCGTTAGCGATGAGGCTACCGATCTCGTTGCCGAGCGGGGCGAGGACGATAAAGGCAATGGGGATGGTGACGATCATGGTGCAGAACGGCGTAGACAGAGATGATTCCGCCGCCATCCTGGGTCGCGACGCTCACGACGGACGGAGCCATGAGGGCGCCGCCGAGGAGCATACCCAGAACCGGGGAGGCGCCGAGCTTCTTAGCGGCGGCATAGCCCAGGTAGATGGGGATAAAGGTGAACGTGGCCTCGTACAGGGTGGTGTAGAGGAACGTGTAGGTCGGATCGGTGTCGGAGAGAACGCCGAGCATGGTGGGGCCGAGGACCGCAGCGATGGTGCGGAACAGACCGCCGGCCATGAGCAGCGGGATCAGCTGGGTCATGGAGCCCGACAGATAGTCGAGGATGATGTTCGGCAGATTCTTGAGCTCGAACTTCTCCTTAGGAGCGTCGAGGTTCTCGTCGACCGCGGCACCCTGCTTAACGCCGGAGATGGCGACGAACTCGGCGAGCACCTTGGGCACGTTCTGGCCGATGATGACCTGGAGCTGGCTGCCGGCGAACTGGCAACCCAGAACACCCTTAACCTTCTTGATCTTCTCCACGTCGGCCTTGCTATTGTCCTTGAGCGTCAGACGCAGGCGCGTCATGCAGTTGGTGGCGACGGTGACGTTCTCCGCACCGCCCACGAGCTCGAGGACATCGGTGGCAATCTGCTTGTTATCTACTGCCATGGGACCCCTCCCCATATCATCGTGTGCCTACTCGTTTGGGCGTAGGCACGCCTTTAGCTCGGCGACTATAACCCCTTACGGTTGCCAAGCCCTTGGATACGCTGTCGTAAACAAAGTGTTTACTGAACGTTTACGGGCTTTAGTTTACACGGAGACCCTGATTTGCGGCAATTTTACCGTCTTCAATCCGGTAAACGGTAGGAAATCAGGGGTGAACGTATTTGAATGACAGTGGATTGTCAATTTATCGCTTTATCGCTATATGCCTATTTACGTGGACTTTTATCTTGACTGACGCCTTCACGCTATGTTTACTCATCAATAAATGCCCTGATAGATAGTGATAAACGACTGTTTAGTAATTTGTTGAGTGTTCATTTAGACCGTTTACCGAGTTCATCTGCCTGTTCTGTTATTCTGCATTACACTAAACATGTTTAGATTGTATTGCCGCGATTGTTTAGCACGCGTGGCACAAGGGAGGCAGCTCATGGAACTCAAATCGTGTACCTACGCAACCGTCACCATGCTGGGAGACTTTGGCCCCTGGATCAGCAAGGTCGTACTCGACCTGCCCTGCACCGTTCGCGCCAACGACATCGACACGCGCACCTTCCATATATATGTAGAGCGCCACGAGCGCACGGGCGAGGTCCTGATGCGCAAGGAGCGCGGCGCCGACCATGCTGCGCCTTCTGTGGGCTACGTCGACGTCCTCGCCGCTTATCCGTGCGACGAGTGTGGCCGCAAGCTCGCCGCGGGTACCCATGTGGCACTCGAGGTCGCCGAGCAACGTCTAACTAAGAAGATCGAGGGCGGCGTGATGGGCTCGCGCTTGCTCGATGACCAGCTGCGCATCACGCAGCTTGTGGCCCTGCCTGGCAACGACGGTGACAATCCCACCTGCGGCCTGGTCTTCGACACCTGCCGCGGCGACATCTGCCCCGCGCTCAAGGGCTGGAGCAATGCCACGCAAAAGACCGCCGTCAACGGCATCGCGCTCGAGTACGGCTTCTTTGAGCCGAGCTTTAAGGCCGAGGACTCCGCCTGCTTCAATCCCTTCGCGCCCGAGGCGACAGTCGTGCCCCAGAAGGCCCCGCTCGTGTTGTATCTGCACGGCGCCGGCGAGGGCAAGGGCGCCACGCAGGGCGAGGGTGCCACGCGCGCTTATATCGGCAACCGTGTGACGGCAATTAGCCAGACGCAGATTCAGCGCTACTTTGGCGGCTTTGCCTGGGTACTCGTGCCGCAGTCACCCACGTTTTGGATGGACAACGGCGTCGAGCAGCTCGGCCATTCCAACCAGAGCATCTACTCTCCCGTGCTCAAAGCACTCATCGACGAGTTTGTTTCCGAGCATGCCGACCGCATCGACACCGACCGCATCGTGGTCGCCGGCCTTTCCAACGGCGGCTTTATGACGCTGCGCCTGTGCGCCGACTACCCCGGCTTCTTCGCCGCGGGCCTTCCCTGCTGCGCGCCGTGGTACAACGCCACGGACGAGGACGTCGCCGCCCTTGCCAAGACGCCGCTATGGTTTACGCACTCCAAGGGCGACGAGCTTGTGATCCCGCAGGAGACCGTGCTGCCGCTCACGGCGCGCCTGCGCGCTGCCGGCGCCAACGTGCATCTCACTTACTTTAGCCATGTCGAGGACCTGACCGGGCGCTACCGCGAGGCCGATGGCTCGCCCAAGAAGACGTTCAACCATGGCGTGTGGATCCACCAATTCAACGACCTGTGTTATCAAGACTTCGACGGGGGCAACGTACTCATCGACGGCGAGCCGGTGGGCTGCTGGGAGTGGTCGGCCAGGGTCGACAGGTAATCTGTCCCATCGCGGGGCCGAGGGCTTACCTCTGAAAATGTCCTCGGGCATGCGGCCCGGTTGCACCACGCGCTTCGCGCTGTGCAACCGGGCCGCCCCCTGCGGAATATTTTCAGAGGTAAGCCCTCGGCCCCGCTGCGTTGACTTTGTTGTAGACCCAGGTCGGTCGCTTCCGGCGGGCCGCCGGGTCGGTGGCGATGAGGGCGGGGTCCCGTCTTGCCTTGCGCGTAACTGGCTGAAATGATTTTGGTTGGAGCTTCCTTATGACTCGCGATTTAACTCGGGTGATTGTTACTACTGATATGGAAGTCGATGATATGAACTCGCTCGTTCATTTGGCTCTGTATCTTAATGTGCTTGATGTTCAGGCTGTGGTGTATACGGCTTCGCAGTATCACTTTCTTGGGGATGGCGTCCATACGCTCGGTGAGGTGAATCCGCATTGGCGCACTAAGGGTCGCCGCTCTTATGAGTGGGATGTGGTACCTCATGAGCCTGATCCGCTTGCTGGGGAGCTTGGTGAGTATCGACCGTTTCCTGAGCATTGGATCGAGAGTTTCTGGAGCAATGAGTATGCCCAGGCTTGGCCGCAGTTGCAGGCTAATGCGGCGGCTGCCGGTGAGCCTCCGTTTCCCTCGCCGGCCCAGATGATTGAGCGTACGTTTGTGGGCAATGTTGCCTTTGAAGGTGATGTGCGTGAGGAGACTGAGGGCTCGCGCGTGATTGCTCAGGCGATCTTGGACGATGATCCGCGCACGCTTTGGCTGCTCAGTTGGGGCGGTATGAATACGATCGTTCGCGCCCTGATGAGCATTGCCGAGAGCTATCGCGATACACCCGAATGGCCTTCTGTGCAGCAGCGCGTCTATCAGAAGGTGCGCGTGATGGGCGTTGCCGATGGTGTGGGGCAGGACAATTCGTGGCTCGACCATGGGCGCGAGCTTTTTCCCGATCTCATCTTTTGGTGCGTGCCCTATATGTATGGCGGCTATGTCGATGCCAAGATGGCTCAGCCCGATACGCTGCCGCTGTTCCAGGCTCCCTGGCCCGAGCAGAATCTCACCCAAGGCAACGGCCCCCTTATGGCGCGCTATATGCTCTACGGCGATGGCAAGGTCTACGAAAACGAGCCCGAGCGCTTTCAGTTTGGCAAGCATGCCCGTCTGGATTGGGGTCTAGAAGGCATACCCGCGATGCAATTTGAGCGCGGCGATTTTATGGCCGAGGGCGATAGCATGACCTATATTCCGCTGCTGCCGTTTGGCCTGCGCGGCATCGATAACCGCGACTTTGACACGTTGCTCGGCCGCATGTTTTTGGACGGGCATCCCGACTCAAATGCGCCTGCCGGTTTTGCTGCCATAGGTACGCCGGTGAACGGCAACCCCAACCCCTACCTGCGAGCTTATCAGGAGGACTTCGCTGCCCGCGCGCAGTGGTGCGCCCACGAGCCCGCGGCCTGCTCGCATCCGGCGTATGTTGCCGAGGTTACGAGCGACATGAGCGCCGCGGCTGGTGGGCTTGTTGCCCTCGCAGCGACCATCGTCGACCCTGACGGCAGGGGCTTCGACGCACACTGGGATGTCGCCATAGGACCGTCGAGTTATGCGGGCGCTCAAGATCTGTCGCTGTGGCAGGAATGCGCGGCAAGCACAGCTTTCACCGTGCCCGCCGACGCGCAGCCCGGTGACCGCTTCGTGCTCACCCTCAGCGTTAAAACCCGCGCGGAGCGTCCCTGCACCCGCTACGCCCAGATCGCCATTACTGTCGCGTAGTAAGCGGCGACACCCACATTCGACATGGAGTGCCCCCAACTGCCACTCATTTAAGTACGTCCCCAATGAGTGCGATGACTACCCAGAATTTGCGGTGGAATAGTTCCTGTTTGGCCTCCTAAGGCCGCCATTCAGGAACTATTTCACCGCAAGTTATTTGGGGATGAAAAATGGGCCATGTGTCCCAGTTGTGGAGACCTCTTGAGCCGTCTGGGTATCGTGAAAGATTGCCTGCTCCCCCATCATCAAAAGTGACACACGCTACCTGTTGATGGGAGGCAGCCATGGGCTTCTTTGACAAGATGTTCGAGAAGAAAGAGTGCGCGATTTGCGGTACCGAGCTGGGACTTCTGGGAAAGACCAAGATCAACGAAGGCTACCTGTGCAAAGAGTGCGTCGGCAAGCTCTCCCCCTTCTTTGGTGGCTATCGCTCCAGCACCGCGGACGACATCCGTGAGCAGCTCGCCTACCGCGAGGCCAATGCCGAGCGCTTGGCGTCGTTCAACCCCACGCGCACGCTCTCTGCCGGGCGCACCAATATCATGCTCGACGAGGACGCAGGCCTGCTGATCATTACCTCGCAGACGCGCTGGCGCGACGCCAACCCCGACATCATCGAGTTCTCGCAGGTGCTTGGCTGCGATATGGATATCGATGAGCATCGCACCGAGATCTATCGCGAGACCAAGGACGGCGAGCGCAAGAGCTACGACCCGCCGCGCTACGACCTGGATTACGACTTTAACCTGACGATCCACGTCAACACGCCGTACTTTACCGAGATTAACCTGCGCGTGAACGACTCCACCATCGATCAGCGCGGGTCCATCGAGTACCGCGAGGCCAAGCGCCAGGCAACCGAAGTCCGCGACGCGCTGGTGCAGCTGCGCCAGGAGACGCGCGACAGCGTCGTGGCCGCCAAGGCCCCCAAGACCGCGGTCACCTGCCCCTTCTGCGGTGCAACCACCATTCCCGATGCCAGCGGGCGCTGCGAATACTGCGGCGGCGCCATCGGCGCATAGCCCTCGGCACGGAAAGGACCGATCATGGCCTTCGAGAGCGTTAACTATCAGTGCCCCGCGTGTGGCGGCCCCCTTCACTTTGCCAGCGCCGAGCAAAAGCTCGTCTGCGACTACTGCGACTCGCGCTTTGAGGTCGAGGAAGTCGAGGCTCTCTATCGCGAGCGCCAGGACAAGGCAGATGCCAAGGCCGACGCCGCAGCCGCAGCACCCAAGCCCGCGGCAGACGCCGCGGTGCAGGAGCTGGCCCAAAACGCCGGCTATATCTGCTCGTCGTGCGGCGCCGAGCTGATCTCGGACGGCACCGTCGCCGTCACTACGTGCCCGTACTGCGGCAACCCCGCCGTGGCACCCGGCCAGCTCTCGGGCGACTTCTCGCCCGACCTGGTGATTCCGTTCAAGCTCGGGCGCGACGACGTCTTGGCCGCCCTCAAGGAGCACTACAAGGGCAAGATTCTGCTGCCCAAGAGCTTTGTCACCGGCAACCATATCGACGAGGTCCAAGGCGTCTACGTGCCGTTTTGGCTCTACGGCGCCCGCGTGGACGGCGAAGTGTGCTTTGACGCGACCAACGAGACCGTGACCGAGGAATCCGACCGCACCGTCACGACCACCGACCACTACGACGCCTACCGCAAGGGCAATATCTCGTTTGAGCGCGTGCCCGTTGACGGATCGTCCAAGATGCCCGACGGCCACATGGACGCCATCGAGCCGTTCGATTACGACGCGCTGCGCCCATTCTCGGTCGCCTACATGCCCGGCTACATCGCCAACCGCTACGACGAGGACTGCGAGACCTGCAGGGCACGTGCCGAGCGCCGTATGGAAGAAAGCACGATCTCGGCCCTGCGCGAAACCGTTATCGATGAGTACGACGATGCCTCGGTCGAAAGCAAGCAGCTCGACTACACCTGGGGAGACAGCGACTACGCCCTGTTCCCCGTGTGGATGCTCTCCACCTCGTGGAACGGCAAGAGCTACCTGTTTGCCATGAACGGCCAGACCGGCCGCATGGTCGGCGAGCTCCCCTGCTCCAAGCCCAAGCTCGCCATCGCCTCGGTGCTGTTCTTTGTGATCGGATTTGTCCTCTCCCAGATCCTCTTTATGGGCGAGTACGCCTTCGATCCGGACTACCTCAGCTTTGATATCGAGGGCATCCTCATCAACATCGTCGCGCCGCTGATCATCGTAATCATCGGAGACGTGCTGCTGGTAGGACAGCTCAAGACAGCCAACGAGGCCACCCACGCCGACGAGTACTGCGGCGAGCTCGACCTGGTCGAGAAGCACGACACCTTCAGCCACACCGAGACCACCGTTGTCATGAAGGACAACAAGGACGATTAACCGTTCTGACCAACACCACCCGGCCTTTGACGAGAAAGGAAGAACACCATGGGACTCTTGAAAGCTGGATTGGGAGCTGCCGGCGGCGTCATGGCCGACCAGTGGAAGGAATTTATCTATTGCGAATCGATGCCCGCTGACGTCTTGGCCTGCAAGGGCGTCAAGCGCACCGGTGGCCGCAGCTCCAACACGCGCGGCGAGGACAACGTCATCTCCAACGGCTCCGTCATCGCCGTCAACGACGGCCAGGGCATGCTCGTGGTGCAAAACGGCAAGATTATCGAGGTCGCGCTGGAGCCCGGCGAGTTCGTCTTCGATACCGGCAGCGAGCCGAGCGTCTTTAGCGGCAACCTGGGCGACTCCATCAAGGAGACGTTCGCCAATATCGGCAGCCGCTTTACCTTTGGCGGCGACGCGGGCAAGGACCAGCGCGTCTACTTCATCAACACCAAGGAGATCATCGGCAACAAGTACGGCACCGCCTCACCTGTGCCCTTCCGCGTGGTCGACAACAATATCGGCCTGGACGTCGACATCTCCGTGCGCTGCAACGGCGAGTATTCGTACCGCATCACCAACCCGCTGCTGTTCTACACCAATGTGTGCGGCAACGTGACCGACAGCTATACGCGCGACAAAATCGACAGCCAGCTTAAGTCCGAGCTGCTCACCGCCCTGCAGCCCGCCTTTGCCAAGATCTCGGAGATGGGCATCCGCTACAGCGCCATCCCCGGCCACACCACCGAGCTCGCCCGTGCGCTCAACGAGGTCCTCTCGGCCGACTGGCGCGACCTGCGTGGCGTCGAGATCGTAAGCTTTGGCGTCAACTCCATCGCCGCCTCGCAAGAAGACGAGCAGATGATCAAGGACCTGCAGAAGGCCGCGGTCATGCGCGATCCCACGATGGCGGCAGCCAACATCGCCAGCGCCCAGAGCGATGCGATGCGCGCCGCGGCGGCCAATCCCAACGGCGCGATGGCCGGCTTTATGGGCATGGGCATGGCAGGCGGTATGGGCGGCATGAACGCCAGCCAGCTGTTCGCTGCTGGCCAGGCACAGCAGCAGGCCGCACCGCAACCGGCGCCTGCCCCCGCCCCCGCACCGGCTCCCGCCGCCGCGCCTGCGGCCGGCACGTGGACCTGCAGCTGCGGCGCCACCAACACCGGGAAGTTCTGCCCCGAGTGCGGCAGTCCCGCGCCCGCCCCGGCACCGGCCAAGTGGTTCTGCCCCAACTGCGGCAGCGAAAACGGCGGCAAGTTCTGTAGCAACTGCGGAACGCCCAGGCCCTAGCCCCTCTATCTGGTAATTGGCGGGGGTTCCGCCGCCCCCGCATTTGCTTCTATGGGTTTTCACACAAGAAGGAGGACACCATGAAGACAACGTTCAAAAAGTCCGTACTCGCATTCCTGACATGCGTCCTGGCGCTCGCCTTTGCCCTGACGGGCTGCAGCGGCGGCGGTGGCAAGGATCCCAAGGCCGACTTCGTTGGCAGCTGGGAGCTCTCGGGAGGAACCCTGGAGGGCGAAGAGCTGACCGATGAGTACATGAAGATGCTCGAGGATTGGGGTGTCCACTGCGTCCTGATTCTCGATGAGGACGGTACAGGCGCCCTCGATCTGTTCCTTGAGGTTGTCGACCTTAAATGGGAGGCAAAGGACGCCACCACCGTAACGATCACCGCCGAAGACGAGTCGCACGACATGAAGCTCAAGGACGGCAAGCTCATCCTCGAAGAGGATGACGGCAATCTTATCTTCACCAAGTCCGACAAGGATCTGTCCGGCACGGTGAAGAAGGATCGCGAGGCTGCCGAAAAGGAAGAGGAGATCGATGAGGCCGTCGAAGACGACGACGTCCAGCGCGTCGAAATCTCCCCCGCCGTCACCGTCGCCGATGACGATTTGTGCACCATCACCATCACCGAGAAGTTCAAGGACGACTGGGGCGACATCGGCTTTGTCGTCAACATCACCAACAAGAGCGACAAGGACCTGACCTTCTACGCTCCCAGCGGTAAGACCAACGTCAACGGCACCATGAAGGAACCCTGGTTCTCGGCTCACCTGATGCCCGGCACCAACGCCACCGAGGAATTCACGTTCTCGAGCGGCGAGCTCGATAGCCTCGACGACCTGGTCAATACGACCATCGGTATCGACGCCTATCTGACCGATTCCTACGAGGACGTCGCCTCCTACAGCGCAACCATCGCGTAACGGCAGACATCGACAGCCGCGGATTGGCGGACACATCCGCGCACATGACAGACGGGGCCGCAGGACATGATCCTGCGGCCCCGTCGCTTTATGCCGATGTGTAACGAGCGTTAGCGCTCCATGTTGGGGACGATGCTGCCCTCGGTCACCGCGTGCACGGCCAGGCGCATGATGTTGTCGTAGCCGGTCTTGCTCAAGATCTCGGAGATACGGCGCTTGATGGTGCCTTCGCTCATGAACAGCTCGGCCGCGATCTCGCGACGGCTCTTGCCTTCGCAGGCCAGGCGCAAAATCGATAGCTCAACGTCGTCGAGGGCCGCCGTGCCCGAGAAGATGCTTTCGGGCGGTTTGGGAAACGTACAGTAGCCCGCCAGCGTGGAGCGCATTACGGCAAACAGCTCGTCGATGCCGACGTTCTTGTACACAAAGCTATCGACGCCGGCCTCGCGCGCCTGGTCCACAAACGTAATCTCGGGCATGCCCGTCATGATAATGATGCGGCACTCGAGCAGCTGCTCCTTGATGCGCGCCGCCGCCACGATGCCGTTGGAATCGTGCTCGGTGCACACGTCCATCAGTATCATGTCCGGACGCTCCTTGAGCACAACCTCGAGGGCATCGGACGCATCGGCGATCGCTGCGACAACCGTCATGTCGGGCTGGTCACCGACGGAGCGCGCGAGGCTCTCGCGCAAGATGGCCTGATCTTCGACGATAAGGACGCGAATCATGAGCTTCTCCTTTGGACCGTGACGTCGGGGCTCAGCGGGATGGATACCGCAAGCGTAAAGGGCGGAGCGGCGTGGACCTCAAGGCTGCCGCCCAGATCTTGTGCGACATGCCTCATACCAGGAATACCCGTTCCCTCGCGATACGATACGGGGGCCGGGGACCCATCGTTAGAAATCGTCATGCGCGCGACAGCGCACCCATCCGATGCCTCCTGCCACAGGCGCACGTGGACCTGGTGGGCCTGCGCATGCTTGGTGGCGTTGGTCGAGGCCTCGCGGATAATCTGCAAAAACGCCGCGGCGATGCGCGCATCGTCGGGAAGCGATCCCTCAACATCGATCTGTACGCTCACCAGACCAAAGGCATGAATGATATCGCCGAGCTGCTCTGCCGGCTCGCTGGCGCCGCCACTGCGTAGGTCGGCGGCAATTGAGCGCAGCAACGGGTCAATTTGCTCGAGCGATTCGTCGTCCAGGCGCCCCTCCTCCAAATAGCGATGGAGAATGGACAGGCGCTGCCCGATCACGTCGTGCACGCGGGCACGCATGCGCAGGTAGGCTGCATTGTCGGCAACCTTCTTCACTTCTTCGATCTGCGCCTGGAGTTCCTGGCCTGCAAGCTCGAGCAGGTGGTTGGCCTGCGCCAAGCGGTCGTGGGCATGCGCATACTCTGTCACATCCAGACCGATAATGCGCTCAAAGAGACGGCCCGAGACCATAACGTCGTCGTGCACAAATAGGCGAATCTCGACAGGAGAAATCTCGATCACCGCACGCGCCTCACCAAAGCGGTCCAAGTTGATCCGCACGCGGTTCCTACTGCTTTCGGGCATTTGCATGCTGAGCTTACGAAGGCCATTCCACGTGCCACTCATATCGCCCAGGTCGGTTGGCATATGCAGCTCCACGAGGTTTTTGCGCATGCAGCGGTTCATGAGCAGCGGGCGACCCTTCGGGTCCAGATACAGAATGCCCACGGGGATCACGTTGATAGTCTCAATCGTCGAGAACGCGGTAATGTCTTCTTGACGGTTGCGAACGTCCATCAAGAGCGCCGCGACGGAACGGAACAGGAAGAACGCCCCCTCTACGATAAGGACCATGGTCCATGCCGGCCCCATGGCATAGACCACCGGCGGCGTCACAGCGGCAACGAGCAACAGCTCAACCAACATAACGGGACGACGATAGTGCACCATGAGCACCACGCCGTAAGCAGCAATCGCGGCGTTGAGCCATAGCAGTCCGCCCGCCGCCTCGGCGGCGACGTGAGGCGGCGCCACCAAATACGAGCCAGACAACGCGAACAGGACGACAGCCGAGATAATCAGATGGATAACCAGGCTCGATTCGTAGGTGCAAATCACCTTGCGGTTGTAGGGCGAACGACGCGATGCGATGAGCGGAACGTGGATGGTCTGCAGACACGCCGCCAAGGCAAAGACGACGTCTAGCGCGACGATCTGGGGAAGGATAAGCGGGATCTGCATCGTCACTCACCTGCCCGAGGCATCAAGACAATCATGCGCAGCTGTCCGGGTTCGCCCTCAAGACGATATGCCACGTTGCGCCCCTGCAGCGCGCTCTCGAGTTCGCGCGCGGCCGGCGTCTGCGACAAGTCTTCCTCGTCGTGGGAAAAAAGCGTGGCACGCAGCTCGACGCTACAACGGTCATGGTCGCTCAGGTGATACATGAGCGCCGGATGGTCGGTGGTGTAGGCGAAGAACGCAAAATCGTACACGCAGTCATACAGCGCGCTTACTGTGCTGGCGTGCATCGGGCGTCGTATGGCGATAATCGAGGCGCAGTCGACATCGACGGTGCGCAGGTCACTTGCCAGCTCATTGGCGATCAGCTGGATGCGATCACGGTCAAAACCGCTCTCACCGTGCTGTGCCAGCGTGAGCGACCCCTTGCGCTTGCAATAGGCAACGAGCATCTTGGCGCACTGCAGCATGCGGTAACGCTCGTGCGAAGACGCCTCGTCAGTCAACGACGGCAGCGAGCTCAGCAGGTCGTACATCCCTTCGAGCGCGCGGGCAAGCGCCTGGTCAACGTCTTGGACCAGCAAGGTCTCGGCCTCTTGATCTGCCAGATGCGTCTTAAGGTCATAGTCGGCGGCGAGCAGTTCGTTTTGGCGCTGCAGTTCCATGCGACGATGCGCCAGCTCGCGGTTGAGCTCGTTGAGTTCCGACACGTCCTGGGCAAGCAGGGCCGATCCGCCCAACAGCGGAAAGGCGCGATACATCACATCGGGATCAGGCGCCACGGCAAAGGCGTGGGCATGCCCGTGCTCCTGGGCCCGCAGCTCCTCGCGCACACCCTCCGGCATTGGCTTTGACACCGGCGTGGCATAGACTTCCCGCAGGTCGCGCGTCAACACTTTAAGATCGAGCGGCAGCGTGTCGAAGATACCGGCGATGTCGTGATATGACGGGATGACGCCGCAATCGAGGCAGATCTCCATCGTCACCACGCACAGCACGCAGTAGACGAGCGAAAAGTTGAGTTTCCACGCCCAAGGCACGCGAAGGGCGTATGAGATGGCAAAGAACGCGCCGCCCAGCAGGACGAGTGCCGCCGTGCCCGAAAAGCGCTGGATACGATAGGACGAGGACCGACCCACCAAAATGAAGAAGGCGACAAAGTTAAAGGCCGTCCACACTAAGACGGCGAAATAACCCCAGCCGTACGTGTAGTCGTTGCTCCAGGTGTCGCTTGCGCGGTCCAAGTGAAATACCTGCCGGTGGAAATCGTTGGTGAGCACAAAACCGATAAGTAGGATGGCCACGATCCACAGGATGCTGCGGTAGCGGCGGCCAGCACGATGCTGCTCCAGCCCCGCAAGGCGCAGCCCGCAGAGCTGATAGAGCAGCGGAACGAGCGTCATGGGCACGTAGTACAGGTACCACAGCACGGTGGCGTAGAACGGAGTGAACGACTTGTACTTGAGGATGACCTCGATCATCCACAGGGCGCAGATGGTGGCGATGGCAACCAGGCGACGGCGCAGCACATAGTCCAAACAGCGCAGGTAGACCAGCACGCCCCAGATCGAAAATGCAATCGCAGCGACAAGCAACGGAATCGAGCTCGAATGGACAAGCCCGTCCACGACCTCTTTGGACACCTCGCTATAGACGGGCGCGGTGTTGGAAAGATTGGGGTCGGAGGCGAACAGCGTCGGCAAGACCGCCAAAAGCATGAGGAACAGCGCAGTGATGGCACCCGCGATAGCAAAGACGCGGTGGCGGCATACACGATGCGTTATGCCAACGAGGAATCGCGGCATGGCGAAGAGCGTGCCGCCCCTAGGATCCGCCACGGGTGCGGATCGGGCGGCCGCGTGGCCGATATGTCGCTCGCGGGTACCCATAGTGCCTTTAGTGTACCGACAGGCAGGCCCAAAAAACGGGCCACGTGTCCCAAAATCCGCAGACGGCAAAACACCCGGCGAGCACAAACTGCTCGCCGGGTGTTTTGGTTAGGAGACTATGAGGTTGGGGGTTCAGTGCCCTTAGGACAGGTCCTCACCATTCGAAGCAATAACTTTCTTGTACCAGTCAAAGCTCTTCTTCTTGGAACGCTTGAGGGTGCCGTTGCCGGCGTCGTCACGGTCGACGTAGATAAAGCCGTAGCGCTTGGACATCTCGCCCGTGCCGGCCGAGACCAGGTCGATCGGGCCCCAGGTGGTGTAGCCCAGCAGGTCGACGCCGTCCTCGGTCACCGCATCGCGCATCGCAGCGATGTGCTGGCGCAGGTAGTCGATACGGTAATCGTCGTTGATGGAGCCGTCCTCCTCGACAACATCCTTGGCACCCAGACCGTTCTCGACCACAAACAGAGGCTTCTGATAGCGGTCGTACAGGTCGTTGAGGGTGATGCGGAAGCCCAGCGGGTCGATGGCCCAGCCCCACTGGCTCTGCTGCAGGTAGGGATTCTTGGCACCGGCAAAGGCATTGCCCTGGGTCTTCTCGACATCGGGGTTGTCGGCACCGGCGGAGCAGCGGGTGGAGTAGTAGCTAAAGCTGATGAAGTCGACGGTGTTGGCGGCCAGGATCTCGCGGTC
>CABSMB010000005.1 GCA_902478705.1 uncultured Collinsella sp.
CTGATAGCGCGGCAGCTCAGCCTTGACGGCGGAAAGTACGCGCAGCACGTCATCGGTGCGTTTTTGCAGCCTAAACGTCTGATAGCTCATCTGCAGGCTGTTGAGGATGGCCGCCATGGTGCTGGGGCCGGCAACGTTGACGTGATAATCGCGGCCCAGGGTCTCGATAAGCCCGGGGCGGCTGACGACCTCGGCGTACAGGCCCTCAAACGGCACGAACAGAATGCCAAAGTTGGTCGTCGCGGGCACGCTCAGGTACTTTTCGCAGATGTCCTTGGCCTCGCGCTTCACCATGGCGTCGAGCGTCTTGCGCGCGGCGGCCACAGCCTCGGCATCACCCGACTCCTGGGCGTCGAGCAGATGCTCGTACGCATCGCCCGGGAATTTGGAGTCGATCGGCAGCAGCACGGGATCACCCTCGTCCACCGGCAGCTTGACAGCAAACTCAACGCGCTCCGAGGCGCCAGGCTTGGTGGCGACGTTTTCCAGATACTGGTCGGGCGTAAGGATGTCCGCTAGGATCGCGCCCAGCTGCACCTCGCCCAAAATGCCGCGCGCCTTGACATTGCCCAGCACGCGCTTAAGGTCGCCCACGCCGGTGGCGATAGATTGCATATCGCCCAGGCCCTTGTACACGGCCTCGAGCTGGTCGCTCACCTGCTTAAACGATGCAGACAGGCGATCGTTGAGCGTACGGGAGAGTTTCTCGTCCACCGTCGCGCGCATCTGATCGAGCTGAACGTTGTTGTCCTTGCGGATGGCGCCCAGCTGGGCATCGACCGTCTCGCGCACCTTGTCCAGGCGGTGCTCGATGCCCTCGCGGTTGGCACCGAGCTGTTGGGCCGTCTCGCGGCGCAGGTCATCCATACGGTCGCCAGCCTGCGAGAACTCACGCGCGATGGTCAGGTAGCGTTGCTGCTCCACGGCCGCATCGGTTGTCTGCTGTTGCGCGATGGCATTTGCCGTGCGGCGGGTTTCTGCCAGCGCGACGTTGAGGGCATCGAGCGCGCTGTTGGCCTGCTCGAGCGCCGCGAGCGTCTCCGCGTCGTTGCCGCCACGCTCTCGCAACTCGGCACGAAGGCCTTTAAGCTGCAGGGCGCAAACCACAGCAACTCCCACCGCTACCAAGGCAATCACAACAAGCGCAATATCAATAGCAGACATAGACTCCGCCCAACAAACTCAATCGATCATCAATCAAAACCGCGATCAATCTTACCCCGCCACACGCACCGGGCGCCCGGCCCCTTCTTGGGTGCTTCTCTCTTCCGCATATTCCATAATGCGGCGCGCCGTCTCCCTGCTCACCTTTGAGTCATCGCCGGCTAAGTATGCGTACACGTTTCCCTTATTCAGATTCAAATCGCGGCAGAGACCGTAGCGCGTTACGCCCGATTCCCCTAGCGCTCCCAATGTTCTTTTTCGCATCAGGGCGTTGATCCTTCTGTCCGCCACTGGCTTTTCCTTCACCGCTCTATACGCACGCCAAACGTTGGCATAACGGTTAGGGAGCTCACTTTTGGCGCACAGAGACGCCATGCCACCCGCTTGATCGTACAAGGACAAAACGCCTCGGTAATCCTCTTCCATCCACGAGCCCTCGGATAAACCCAGAACGTATTCGGCTTTTCCTTGCGCCAAAGCGAGCAAAAACAGAGGTTCCGCCACGCGCGGCGCAACCGTCGTCGCCTGCTTAACCAGCTTTCTAAAACCGAGCGACTGCTGTCCGGATAGCTCTCGGCAATAGCCTTTTAAGAATCCCTCAAAAGTCAGATTCAACCGAGCACCTCCTTTTTGTATTGCCTGTATGCGCAGACCATCTCTTGATAACTCCGCTCCGAAGGCGAAGACGCCAGCGCCTCGCCCTCGTCGAATATAAGCCGTTCGAGCAGATCCCAATCAAGTCGGTCGATAAACGCTCGACTATGGAGGTCGACGATGTCGTTCGGACGATAGGCATAAAGCTTCATCACCGCCAGGTCCTCCAAGGATGGCGTAAAGTACCTGATAAAACGCGCGCCAATATCCAAGGGAATCAAACGATCTTCGTAATTGAATGGCATCTGATTACAATATGCCACCGCCATACCATTCACCTCGGGGTATCGAACTATGATCTCGCGGAGGCACCTGTCTGCCTCAAACACATCAATGTCATGTGTAACCGACCGATTCGTCACATCGTTTAGCATGAAGGCGCTTCCTCCCACCAATACAACGCTCGGCCTGTCGTCTCTTGGACCTATTTCCAGCTCCGCCTCTTCGTCAATGCCCAAAAGAGTCCGCTCTAAATCCTGCTTATACATAGCAAATCCTATTATTATTTATCTTCAATAATACTATTCAGTTGCACGACAGGACCCACAGGTTGCAAGAATTCTACTCGTGGCGATAATCCCTAGACCCTAGAAGTCCTAATGTGACAAACGCTAACTCTCCCAGCCGGCGCGAACGGTTGTTACGACATCGCCTAGGCGCTGGCCGAGGGCTGACAGATGTTGGAGCACTTCGCTGGGCGAGGCACCGTTGAGGATGCAGGTGAGTGCATACGAGACCAAGAAAATCGCCGCAAGTCCTAACGGAATGAGCACGATCATCGCTAATGTGCGCAGGCGCTGGCCCACGCGGCGGTGACGTGTGCGGCGCTTGTCAAACGCAAGCTCCTGCGCATATGAATCTTGTTGTACGGAATAGTTCTCTGGCGCCGATCCGCCCGCAGGCGAAACCGCGGGCGTGGCATTTTGCGCAGGGGACTGGGCGGCTACCCCTTGCATTTGCATCTCCATGAGCCGTTGCTGCTGACGCAACATGCGCTCAGCTTGTTGCTGCGGAGTCTCAAGAAACAGGTCCATGCTGGCCTCCTCAATCGGAGCATTCGACGCTTGCGCCCAGCATCCCGCACCGCCAAGGCCACGGCAACGCAATCCGTAGCAATAGCTGCAAAGTCTCTTTTGCCCAAAAGCTGTCGAAAACCTCAACAACTCCCCTACCAGCACTTTCTCTGAGCTTTTTTATCGAATGATCTTTCGCCCTTCCACCAGCCCGCCAACTAACCAAAATCTAACCAAAAGCTTGACGAAAATTGTGAAGACAGGGACCCCAAACAAAACGTGCCGCCCCATAAGGGGCGGCACACAAACTTATTATCAGCTTTTCTGTAACGAGCATGCGACGACTCAACGCCGGAGCGCAGGGCGGGGAAACCTTTGCCTCGCGCGACCCTGCGAAGCCGTGAGCGAGAGGGAAAGGTTTCCCCGCCCTTCGTTCCGTGGTCGGTGAGGACAGACTACATGCCCGCGAGACCACGGGCGGCGGTGGCGCACATAAACGCCAAGGCTAGAATCACGAGCGAGCCCGCGATGTCAACCAGCACACCCATTGCGCGACGCTCAAACAGCCAGCTCTCAAAGTGCGGGGCAACGTTGCGCCAGACACGCCACAACAAGATGCCCATGCCGATGACGCCGGGGATATTGAGCAGCAAAATCTCGGAGCACAAGAGGCCAATCAGGTTGCCGGCGGCAAAGCCCGCATCGCCCTCGCAGTACTTGCGATAAATCATGTACAGCATGTACGCCACAAACGGCTGCAGGCACGCAGAGATAAACGTAACCACCATCGAGGGGTCCTGAGAAAAGACATCGGTGAGCTTATCCACACTCGTGGCATCTTTCGAAGCCAAGAACAAGCCAATGACCACCACGGGCACCACGCCCAAGATAACCTCGACCAGAGTAAACAACTTAGCAGTCAGATCCTCGCTAGCCGTATTGAGGTGAGGCGCCCACTCAGAATGAGCATGCGCACCGACCTTCTTGTCCTTCTCGACACGATCGGCCTTTTTGCCCTCGGCAACCCGACGACCAGGATCCTTGCGAGTTCCCGCGGCAGCAACCCGAGCCCGAGACTTCTTACCCATAACCAACACCTCACAAGAGGAAACGAATAGCCAACGCTACCTAGTGTACCCCACCCAAGAACGGTACCGTCCCAACCAATCCCCACACAAAACGTGCCGCCCCAAAAGGGGCGGCACACAAACTTTTAATATCAGCTTTTCTGTAGCGAGCCCGCAACGACCCAAAGCGGGCCGGGAGGGCGGGATTACCTTCCCTCAACGCGACCCTGCGAAGCCGTGAGCGGGGAGGGAAGGCAATCCCGCCCTCCCGGCCCAGCTCATGTCAGCGCCACGCGCTAGTAGTTCACCACCTGCTCCTCAAAGTACGCCTTCGGGTGGTTACAAACCGGGCACACCTCGGGCGCCTCGGCGCCCACATGCAGGTGCCCGCAGTTCAGGCACTTCCACACCTTCACGCCCTCGCGCTCAAACACCTCGCCCGACTCAATGCGCTCGACAAGCTTGTTGTAGCGCTCCTCGTGAGCCTTCTCGACAGCACCGACGCCACGGAACTTCTCGGCGATCTCGGTAAAGCCCTCCTCCTCGGCGGTCTTGGCGAACTCGTCGTACATCGTGGTCCACTCGTAGTTCTCTCCCGCAGCGGCATCACGCAAGTTGTCCAGGGTATCGGGAACGGCGCCGTCGTGCAGATACTTAAACCACAGCTTGGCGTGCTCGGACTCGTTGCCCGCCGTCTCGGCAAAGATATTCGAGATCTGAACGTAGCCATCCTTCTTGGCCTTAGATGCGTAGTAGCGATACTTGGTATGCGCCTGGGACTCACCGGCAAAAGCGGTCTCGAGGTTCTTCTTGGTTTGAGAGTTCTCAAAATCCATAGGTGCACTTCCCTTCAACATGCCGCCCGTAGGCTTCGAGCGGCCTTGTATTTAGGATGCCCTCAAGCCGAGAATTTAAACCTTACAATCCTCTTCTTCAGATTCGGGTTGGCTACACGCTTAGCCAGCGGTCACTCTCCGCGCGGCAAAAGCCCTCACGCTCCAAGTCGGCCAAAATGCCTGCGACAAGATCGTGATCGACCGGCTCGCGGTCTGCCGCCGCCTCCATTTCGTTGACACCCGCTACGGCCTCGGCGAGTGTGATGCCCGCCGGCTGCCCATCGCGCGCAGCCAGCAGCATGCGCACAATATGGGCGCGCTTTTGACGGCGCGAGCCCTCAAACTTGGACTGACGGCTATAGCTCGCCGAGCGCCTGGACGGATTGGGCAGCGTCTTCTTAAGATACGCGCCATAATCCAACAGCGCGTAATACCATGCGCGCGGCGTGTCGGCATCATCGAGCGGCACGGCAAAGGGCGCAATCTCATCCGCCGTCGCGCCGGGAGCCGCCGGACAGGTGGCCTGAATCAGCGGCACCAGCTCGCGATCGGGAACGGCCGGCACATCGGGAAAGAAATGATGCAGAAAGACCGTGCGCACGTTGGTCTCCAGATACACACCCGGTAGATCGAACGCAAACGACCGGATGCCCTGCGCCGTCGCCGGACCAATACCGGGCAGGGCGACCAGGTCGCGCGTCTCACGTGGAAACTCCCCGCCCCAGTCTTCCATAACGCACTGAGCGGCTCTGTGAAGCGCCAGGGCACGCCGGTTGTAGCCCATCCCCTGCCAGGCATCCAAAACGTCGGAAGGAGCGGCCTGAGCGAGCGCCTGTACGGTCGGAAAGCGGTCGAGCCACGCGGGCATACGCGTCTCCACACGCGGCACCTGCGTTTGCTGCAGCATAACCTCGGAGAGCCAAATAATGTATGGGTCGCGCGTGCGGCGCCACGGAAGGTCGCGATAACGCAGGACCCCTTCCGAACGAATCATCGAACGAAAGGGGTCCTGAATCATAGCTATGCTCCTTATGCGGCGCTATTCATCCCGGCAAGTGCACGCAC
Organism: uncultured Collinsella sp.; assembly: GCA_902478705.1. GTDB lineage: Bacteria > Actinomycetota > Coriobacteriia > Coriobacteriales > Coriobacteriaceae > Collinsella. Next base: position 5,800 of record CABSMB010000005.1, read on the forward strand.
AGGTGGCGTACTCGGAAAACGCATCGCGGTCGGCGAACTTGGAATCGACGGCCGGGAACTGGCGGTGAGCGACGATATCGCCCAGCGAAACGGAATCGAGGTAGTCGCGCATCAGCGCTTGAGCTCCGGCCCACAGGGGATGATAGCAGCACGTGCCCATGCGTGCACAGTCGCCATCGGGCGCGGTGCAATCGTTCATGACCATGGGGCCCTGAACGGCCTCGACGACCTGACGAATGGTGACGTCGTCCGGGCTGACCTTAAGACGCATGCCGCCATGGACGCCACGCAGGCTCTCCACAATACCGGCCTGAACCAAACCATGCTGGATCGAACGGGCAAACGAATACGGGACATTGACCTCTTCGGCGGCGGTGCGAACAGAAAGCAGACGCTCCGGGTCCTCGGCAAGCATCGCGAGCATGCGAAGGGCGTAATCAGTCTTCCTCGATATGTCCATTTTTCCCCTTTCAAGAAATAGGAACAGCTCGAACGAGCTCCGGGGCCGAGCTTACGTCGAGACGTCAATGACCGTATGGACGCCCAAATAGCAAAACGGGTGCCCGCTGAATGCCGTTTTTGAAGCCTCTTGCATCAAAAACGGCCCACAGTGCAACTGAGTATAACCTAACCCCCTGCTTCGTTGAACTGGTGTTGCGCAACAAACGCCTTGTTTGAGTACATGCCTCAAACGGAGCTTGTCCGGGAATTGGAAGGATTTGGTTTTGGGCGAAAGGAGCCGATGGGATCAAGGTCCTATCAAACGCAAAAAGCCACGTCCGAAGACGTGGCTTTAATTGCGTTGGCGGGAAGTACGGGGCTCGAACCCGCGACCTCCGACGTGACAGGCCGGCGCTCTAACCAAACTGAGCTAACTCCCCAGGCAGTCGTTCGCGTTTGTTTCCGCTCGCGTGCGCTGCGGGGATTAGTATACACAGAAGTCTGTCCGGTGCGCAACAACTTTTTTGAAAATATTTTTTGGGCCCTCCGGGAGGGTCTCCGGGGCCGGCTGGCGCGGGTTAAGTTTGCTGCTCTACAGTCCTGCGCAAGACGGAAAGCACATTAAGTGCTTTCCTTTGCGTGCGGAACTCGCGACAAACTTAACCCGCGCCAGCCGGCCCCGGAGACCCTCCCTGCGGTCACATTATTCAACCAGTTTTGCGGGCGTGCGCCGCTGCGCGGCTAGCCCGCGTGCTCCTCGGCGGGGTTGGTCTGATGGTTCTTGTTGAAGCTCGGCCTTTGGCTCAAAGAAAAACGGGAGATGCGTTGTGCATCCCCCGTTTTTGTTGCGTTTACTCTAGGTCAATAAATTTGGTGCTCATGATCTTGCCGTCTTTGATGAGCATTCTGGCCATGGTGGGGCCTCGGGTGCCTCTGGGGTAGCTGGCGCTGCCGGGGTTGAGGACTAGGCAGCGGCCTACTTGGGCTTCTTTGGTTACGTGGGTGTGGCCGTTGATGGCTACGTCTACGGATCCCACGGGAAGATCTTCGCGGTAGTGGGCTACGGCGAATTTGAGGCCTTCGTAGGTGAAGATGGCCAGACGGTCTACATCCGGGCCGTAGTCGCGGTAGTAGTCGTTGTTTCCTAGGACCGCTCGCACGGGAGCGATGCTGCATAGATGCTCGTAATCCATCTCTGAGGTGAGGTCTCCGGCGTGGATGATCAAATCTGCGCCCTTGAGCTCATCCAGAAGCGCGGGCGAAAGATAGCCGTGGGTGTCCGAGATGATGTCGATGCGCTTGGCGCTTGCACTGTTCATGGGATCCCTTCTTCAAAACCGATTCGACGTATATACAAAAAGCCCCACGGCTCCGCAGACAATTGGTCTACAGGGCTGCGGGGCCAGTGTGCTAGAGGCTCAGGGCCTTCTTGAGCGGCACGACGCGGCGGCGCGAGACCGGCACGCGTTCGTCGACGCCCGTAATGCCCAGTTGGATAGCGCCCGAGGGCACCGTCTCGACATCCGTGACGCACGCCAAGTTGACGATATAGCGACGATGAACGCGAAAGAAGCCAAAGTCGCAAAGCTTGGCCTCGAACTGCGCCAGCGAAGTCGTCGATAGAAAACGATCATCGACGGTATAGATACAGGAGTAATCGTCCTTGGCCATGATGAAGCGAATGTCATCCACGGGGATGAGGACCTTACGGCCGCCCTTTTCCACCGGAATGCGCTCGATGGTGGCTTTGCTGTCCGTGACGGGCTTGGCGTGCTGCATGACCTTCTCGATCGCGCGATCCAGGCGCGCCTCCTCAACCGGCTTCATTAGGTAATCGACGGCATCTACGTCGAACGCCTCGACGGCATGATCGCTATACGCGGTCACAAACACAATCGCCGGCGGATTCTTAAGCTTATGCAGTGCTTCGGCAAGCTGCAGACCAGAAGCACCGGGCATCGAGATATCGAGAAATACGACATCGACGCGGCTTTCCATCAGCATCTCAATGGCGGAGCGGACGCTCGACGCCTCAGTGATCGTGCCGATCTTGCCCGTCTGCTCGAGCAAGAAGCGAAGTTCCGAACGGGCCGGGGCCTCATCATCCACAATCATCGCACGCAGCATAGGGATTAAACCTTTCGTCAACAAACTACGCTGGGCATCCGCCGCTTGGCGTTGAGCCCATAGCCTTTTATTTTACTCTTGAATGTCAAAGATGCTCTCTGACAAATCAAGATGCAGGAGCACTTTGGTGCCCTTGCCCGGCGCCGATTCGACGCGCGTATAAGAGTGCGGTCCATAAAAGCGATGGATGCGCTCAGAAATATTGTGCATGGCCACGCCGGCGCCGCCGCCTTGCGGGGAACTGGCATCGGGGCGGGCGGAGCGCTCATCAAACAGCCTGGCGGCGGTGCCCTCGTCCATGCCCACGCCGTTGTCGGCCACGGCAATCAGGATTGCGTCGTCGCCGTCTTGATGGACGGTCACATCGATCTGCAGGGCATCGCCATCGCCCATACCATGCCGCACGGCGTTCTCGACAATGGGTTGGATTACAAAGGCCGGGACCAACGTGTCCTCGACATCCTCGGAGACATCGAAGGTCGCCAGTACGCGGTCCTCGCCAAAGCGCGCCTTCTCAAACGTCAGGTAGCGCTTGGTCTGGGCAACCTCGCGCGAGACCGGGATAAGCGACCCCGAGTTGTCGAGCGTGGCGCGATAGAACGAGGAAAACTCGCGCAGCAGCTCGCGGGCACGCAGCGGGTCGGTACGCGTAAACGACGCGATGGTGTTGAGCGTGTTGAACAGAAAGTGCGGGTTGATCTGCGCCTGCAGGGCACGCACCTCGGCACGGGCCGTCAGTTCCTTTTGCACCTCGAGCTCGTGGATGGCGAGCTGCGTGGACAGGATCTCGGCAAAACCCGAGGCGAGCGCATACTGGGTACGGTCGACGGCACGCGGGGTCTTGTAGTAGAACTTGAGCGTGCCGACGGTGCGGTCGCCCACCTTGATGGGCGCGATGATGCCGGCGGGAACATGGTTGTGCGAGCCATCCGCACCCACCACGTCCACCACGCGGTTGAACGACTGCACGATGCCGTGCTCAATGACGTAGCGCGTGGCAAGCGTATGGATGGGCGAATCGGGCAGCAGCTTTTCCTCGAACTCGCCCACGCAGGCCAGCACGTTGCCCTCATCGGTGATGGCAACGGTCATGGCACGTGTCTCGGGCAGGATACGCCGGCACACCAAAAGCGCCGATTCCTGCGTCAGGCCGCCCTTAATGTCCTCGAGCATGGCCGAGGCAACCGAAAGCGTCTCCTCGGTGTACTGGGAGCGTACCGAATCGGGATTGAGCGTCAAAAAGATAAAGATGCACAGGAAGATGCACAGCAGCGCACAGGCGATCACCGTGGCAATCGGCTCAATGCCAGTCGCCAGGGCAAAGATAAAGTACACCAACACGCAAACGGCGCAGACAACGGCGATGATGCGAAAGATTGAAATTGAATTATCGCGCTGGGCGCGGCGGTCGATCATTCAGCCCCCTCCAGGATGCTAATCAGTTGTGCGTCGCGCCAAAGTTCATCCATGATCTTGGGCCAGAAACTCTGAAAACGCAGGTAGCTTGCGGCGTTTTGGCGGGCATAGGTCTCGGCCTCGTCAATACCATGACGCCAGATGCGCAGATACCCCTCGTGCTCGCGGGTAAACATGCTGCGAACCATGGCGGTCTTGCGCACGCGGTCGTCGAGCTCGCGCGAGATCCACGGACCCGGATAGGGCATGAGTGATGCGGCCGTAACCGGAATGAGCTCCTTTTGGTGCGCAGCGAACGTCAGCTTGGCCCGCTCGTAGTACCAACGGTACACGTCCTGCATAAAGCGCGGCGAGCGCTTCTCGGACTCGGGCGGCAGGTGGCGCACGGTCCACTCGTTATCGAACCATACGTCATAGCCGAACATGCGCATGTTAAACAGGTAGTCCAGGTCCTCGCCGCGGGTGATAAACGGGTCGAAGGCCACGCGCGTAAAGGCGCGGGCGTGCAGGGCCATCAGGCCGCCGCACACGTAATTGGAGCGCGAGATGCGGGTGCCCGAGAGCGCCTTTTTCATCCAGCGATTGAACTCGATACGCTTGGTCCACCAGCGATGGCAAATGCCCACTTTGTCCGTGGGAGCCAGCGGCGACCCGTCGCGATCGTAAAAGTATCCGCTCTTGACTAAAATCGGCAGGCCCTGACGCGTCTGTTGGCCCAGTGCATAGGTCGCACGCTTCATAAAGTCGGCATCGATGACGGTCTCGTCGTCATCCAAAAACACAACCGCGTCGTGCCCCAGCACCGCCGCGCAGGCAAGACCCATGTTGCGGATGGCGCCGTAGCCGCGCAGGCTCACGCACTCGCCCGAGCCTTTGGGCGCAATCTGCGCCACGCGGTCGGCAACACGCGAAGCCTGAGTATTGGTAACGATGGTGACCTTAAGTGTGGGATGCGCATTAACGATTTCGTGCACGCGATGGGATACGTCGGCCGTGGCAGAAACCGGGCAGACCACCAAGAGAATGATGCGCGGAATGTCGCGCACCTGTTCGAGCGAAGTCAGGCAGCGATCGAGTTCCGGGTTGGCGGCATTGAGCGACGTCGAGTGATCGTAGGTGCCGGGAGCGTTTGCTTGGGTATCATCGCCCGCCCAATATGTTGGGATCACAACCGTGGCGTTCATACCTTTACCCTCCTTGCAACACAAAAACGGGGCGCCGCCAAACACAGGCGACGCCCCGCGACCTAGCTGGTTCCATCATACCCACTTGGGCTAGACATTGTTCGGAAGTCAGAATGATTTATGCGGCTACTTCCAAAAGAGTACTGCAGATAGGCACAATTGCTGTACTGAGCCCGGTTGCCTTACGCCGCCGTCTGAGCCATGCGGGACAGACGGACCAGCAGCACAAAGCCAACAACCAGCAGAACACCGATAGAAAGGACGCCCAGCGACGGGTTGCCGGTCAGCGAGGTGACAACCGACACCAGGAAGGTGCCCATAACGCTTGCGTAACGGCCAAAGATATCGAAGAAGCCGTAGTACTCGTTGGACTTTTCCTTGGGGATGATGCGACCAAAATAGCTGCGGCTGAGCGCCTGCACGCCGCCCTGGAACAAGCCGACCAAAATGGCGAGCACCCAAAACTCAAAGGCAGTCTTTAAGAAAAACGCGGCAAAGAGCACGATGCCCATGTAGGCGGCGACGGCCACCATGATCATGTTGAGCGTACCCACGCGACTGGCGAGCTTGCCGTAGATGATGGCGGACGGGAAGGCTACAAACTGCGTAACGAGCAGAGCCAGCACCAGTTGGGTCGAGTCGATGCCCAGAGCCGATCCGTAGCTGGTTGCCATGGAAATGACCGTGTGCACACCGTCGATGTAGAAGAAGAACGCAATCATGTAGACCAGCACGGTCTTGTTGTGGGCGATCTCGCGCATGGTGTGTCCGACCTCGGAGAACACGCCGCCCACGATGTGGCCGATAGTGTCCTCGGGACCGCGCTCGCGACCGTACTTTTGCTTATAGGTGCGAATGAGCGGCAGGGTAAAGATGAGCCACCAGGCACCGGTGATGACAAACGACAGACGCGTTGCCAGCATGGTGGGGACGCCAAGAGCGGGGCCGCCCATGATAAGCGCCAGACAGATGATGAACGGCACGGTGGAACCGATGTAGCCCCAGGCATAGCCCGAGCTGGACACGGCGTCCATGCGCTCGTCGGTGGTAATGTCGGGCAGCATGGCGTCGTAGAACGTCATAGAAGAGTTAAGGCCGATGGTGCACAGCACGTACACGGTCAAAAACGCCATGGCGGACATTGGGATAGCCTGCGCCAGGCAAAGAACCAGGCCCGTGAGGAAGAAGCCCAAGAAGAACTTGATCTTGTTGCCGGCGTAATCGGCAAGCGCGCCCAGAATGGGCATGAGCATGGCAATGACCAGCGAGGCAATCGTCTGCGCGTTGCCCCAAGCGACCACCAGGTCTGCCGAGGAAGCACCGGTATTGATGGCGTTAAAGTAGATGGGCACCACCGAGGTATTGAGCAGCACGAGGGCCGAGTTGCCCACATCGTACATAACCCAGTTACGCTCGAGCTTGGTGTATTTCATGGACAGGGCCCCTTCGTATTCGCCCGATATGCAGTTAGTTCATCGTACCCCAATTGTCCAGAGGCACCGGTAAGGATTCGGCAAAGGGGCACGCACGAGCCCTACTCCTCGCGGTCGAACTCTTCGTCGGCGCCGAGCACGCGACCGCTGTAATTGACGTGGTTGGTCACGGCTTCCATATCGCCGGTCTCGATAAAGCGGGCAACCGTGCACTCGTAATCGAGCAGCGCGCGGTCAAAGACCTCGGGGAAACTCTCGGTCGAGACTTCATCGGTAAAGGGGTTCTTCCATGCCAAGTGGCCCAGGTTACCGGTACGCTCGGGCAGCTCGGTCGTCACGCGGTGCGCAAGGCCGTCAAGCAGCGAATAATCGTGCACCAAGCCCTCGAGCAGGGCAATCGCGCGCGTCTTGGCCGAACCGGCGGGCTCGATGGTACGGTAGAGCATCTGCATATCGGCTACGGCGCCGCCGTACTCCCCCGCCGGGATGTCGATACCGTACACGCGCCCGGCGACGTAGCTCATCAGCACGCCGGCAACGCGATTGATGCGGTCGGTAGTGACAATCTCGCCCGCCGGCGGATAATCCTCGACCGTTGCCCCATCGCGCTTGAGCTGCAGCATCAGCACGTCCAAGTCGCTTTCGAGCACGGCATGAACTTGACTGCCCGAAGCCTCGAGCTCGTGGTCGGACTCGACAATGCCAAACTGCTGCTCGTAGACAAAGGGATGGGCATTGCGATCGAGCACATAGTGCGACAGCAGGCCCAGCGCAAAGGCGCGACCCAGATTGGCATCGCGCGGCTGCAGGTGCGACACGCCGTCGCGCAGGCACGAGAACTGGCGCGACATGCGCGAGCGATGCATGACCTGAGCAAGCGACATACAGTCGGAAATGCGCGGCGTGAGCATGTGGAAGAAGAACGGGTCGGGACCTTGGTTTCCCAGGATAAAGGCGATGCGCTCCTCGTCGGACGTGATAACGCCCTGCGGAAGACGGTCGATGCTTTCCTCGCCAAACAGATGATGCGTAATGAGCGCGGGCATAATGATCCTTTCGATTTCATTCGATGCAATCCATTATGCCCACCGCACAGTCATACCAAACCTGCAACGGCAAACGATGGCGCATCGACCTTTACGCAAGCCCCAAGTGCGATTTGACCTCGGCAGCGCGACGGCGGGACACGGGCACCGTCGAGCTCACACGGTCGAGCCTGAGCTCCATCAGGCCCGTGGAGCCAATCTCGACATTATGCACGTCTTCCAAATTGACCAGATAGCTGCGGTGAACGCGGATAAAGCCCTCGGAGGCCAAGCGACGCTCGAGCGAGGAAATCGACTCATTGATCAGGTATGTACCCTCGGCGCAGACGGCGTTGCAAAAATCGGCGCGCGCCTCAAAGTAGCAGACATCCGCCACGGGAATGAACACCTTTTTGCCCCCGCGATCCACCGTCAGGCGCAAAGGCTGGCGCGGAGCATGGACGACACGGCGAGCACCCAGGGCAGTCTCGATCTTGTCGAGCGCCTTTGACAGGCGGGCATCCTCGACCGGTTTGACGACGTAATCGACAGCATCGAGGTTATAGGCATCGGCCGCATACTCGGCAAATGCCGTCACAAACACCACGACCGGCGGCCTCTTTAGGTTTTGCAGGGTCTCGGCAAGCTCAATTCCCGAGCGACCGGGCATGGTAATGTCTAAAAACAGCACGTCGGGCTTGCTCGACAGAATCAACTCCACGGCTTCGGTGACATTGCCCGCCTCGGCAATCTGACCCACACGCGTATCCTTTTCCAACAGATAGCGTAGCTCAGCCCTAATTGGGGGCTCGTCATCAACCACCAGGATGTTCCAGCCTTCGGACATATGCGCTTCCCCTCTTTTTCTCTCAATCCAACCGCGTGCTACACCGTCAACGGCGCCGGCTCATGTGGCTCGCCGTTCAACTCAACGATGACCTGTGTTCCCACGCCCTCCTGGGACTTCACGCGCATGCCAGAATCTTCTCCGTAAAAGAAATGGATGCGCTGAAGCACGTTGAAGAGCGCCAGGCCGCAACCTCGCTTGACGGAGCCGTCGGCGGTAATGCTCTCGGGCTCCTCTCGGCGATGCTGCTCAAACAGATGCGCGCAGACTTCTTCGCTCATTCCGATGCCGTCGTCTTCGACGATGATCTCCAAGCCGTCATCGGTCTCGAAAGCCCTAACACGAATAGAAAGCGGCTCGATCTCGCGCTGCGCATGCTTGATGCAGTTTTCGAGCAGCGGCTGCAAGATAAACGGCGGCACCAGGCTGTCGCGCACCTCAAAGTCGATGTCGACCGAGACGCGCAGACGGCCGTCGCCATACCGGGCCTGCATAAGATTGATATAACGAGTGCCCCGTTCCACCTCGTGCTCGAGCGTGGTGAGCGTATCGGAGTCAGAAAGCGTCTGACGGTAATAATTGGAAAAATCGATGAGCAACGATCGCGCCTTGTCGGGCTCGGTTCGAACGAGCGACACGATCGTGCTAATGGTATTGAATAGAAAATGCGGGTCGACCTGCGACTGCAGGGCGCGAAGCTCAACGCGGGCTGTGAGCTCGTCCTGGCGCTCGAGCTCAAAGCTGGCGAGTTGCGTGGAAATTAGATCGGCAAAACCCGAGGCAAGGGCCGTCTGGCGCATATCAATGCTGCTCAGGCGGGGATAGTACAGCTCGAGCGTACCCACGCAATGTCCGCGCACGGTAAGCGGCGCGACAATGCCGGCGCGCAGGCGGGGAAAATAGCCGCCCGTCTCATTGGATGTGTCACGCGAAAACACGCTCTGCTCGCCCGTCTCAATCACACTGAGCGTGGTCTTGAGCACGACCGGGGTGCCGGCAGGGCACTTTGCCGAGTCCTCGCCCCAACTTGCCAACACCTGTTTGCCATCGGTAAAGCAGATGGCAGAGGCGATGGTCTCGGACAGGATGATTTTAGAGGCGCCCAGGGCCGCTTCGGGCGTAAGGCCGCGCGACGTGTAGGCGAATATTTTTGATGCGATGGCGAGCGTACGGTCGGTTGCGCTCGATGTAAGGTCGTCGGGGACCACAAAGACATACGAGAAAAAGAAGCACAGCATGACCAGGCCGGCAATAACGACAACGCCCGGAACGGGATTGGGATTATCGGTTAAATCCCAGATAAGCAGCAGGATAAGCGCCGGAACGACAACACCGAGCAGGATGGCCTGGACCACATGCTGGGCCGTACGAAAGACCTTGGTAGAGTTGTAGCTCTTGCCCAGAATCAGCCTGTTTAAATCCACCGTCATCCCCTTTTATCTACCGCACCCATAGCAATAAAGAGGGCCGCAAGCGACCCTCTCCATTGCATTATGCAATCAAATACTGTGTTTTACATCCAGTCGTCGATGAACGGTAGTTTAGGCGCTGTATTTGTTGGCCTCGCCAAAGGTGCCCGCCTCGACGATCCAGCCGTCCTTCATGATAACGTCCATGTTGTCGGTGTTGAGCACGTGGATGTCGGCGGCGACGTCACCGTTGACGACCAGCAGGTCGGCGCACTTGCCGGCCTCGATAGAACCGGTCTCGTCCTCGATGTGGCACATCTTGGCACCGTTGAGGGTGGCGCAGGTGATGGTCTCGACCGGGGTGAAGCCGATCTTGTCGACGAACTCGTACATCTCCTCGATGGAGCAGGTGCCGTACGGGGTGACGAAGGAGAAGGAGTCGGAGCCGATCGTCATGACGACGCCGCGCTTCTTGGCCTCGCGCAGGCAGTCGTAGTTGCGCTGCAGCTCCTTCTCGACCAGGGTGCCCTCGTACTTGTCGTGCAGCTCGGGGACGTAGACGGGCGGATAGGTGGCGTACCAGGTGGGCAGGAAGGCGATCGTCGGGGTGAAGAAGGTGCCCTGCTCGGCCATGAGGTCCATGGTGCGCTCATCGATATCGAAGCCGTGAATCAGCTGCTCGCAGCCAAAGCGAACGGAATCGTAGGCAGCGGCGTGGTTGTTGTAGCAGTGGCTCCACACGGGGATGCCGACCATCTTGGCCTCTTCGACCACGGCCTGGATCTCCTCGGAGCAATAGTGCTGGTCGCGACCGGAGTCCCAGCGCCAGATGCCGCCACCGGTAGCCCAGATCTTGATGGCATCGGGGTTCTCGCGCAGGCGACGACGGACGGCCTTGCGCAGATCCCAAGGGCCATCGACCTGGTCGCCCCAGGGATGGGATTCCTTGTTGAGCTCCTGGGTGCAGTGGTGGGAGTCACCGTGGCCGGCAACGCGGCAGAAGCCGAGGCCGGTGGCCAGAACGCGCGGGCCCTTAAAGACGCCCTTGTCGATGCAGTCACGGATCTGGATACCAAAGCGGCCGATTTCGCAGACGGTGGTGAGGCCGTGGGTGAGGCAGTCGTAGGCCTGCTTGACGGCGACGGCCTGCTTCTCGAGGAGTGGCTGCATGACCCAATCGGTGTCATCGTCGGTCAGGTTGCCCGAGAAGTGCAGGTGGGTGTCGATCAGGCCGGGAAGGACGGTCTTGCCGGCGGCGTCGATGACCTCAACGCCCTCGGGAAGGTCCTGCATAGTGCCGGCGTACTCGATCTTGCCGTTGTCGTCGACGAGAACGAGGGAGTTCTCGACCGGCTCGGCACCGGTACCGTCGATGAGCTTGCCGCCAACGATTGCATACTTAGTGGACATGGTTCCTCCTTATGGATCCATATGGTGGGCGAGGCCGTGTTGGGTCGCGGCCTCACAAAGCTACCCAAGTGATGCCGGGTTCGGTGCGCGGAAGAGAGGGTCCCGCGCACCCGATCCGCCCCGGCTAGGCGTTACTTTTTGCGGGAATTGGTGAAAGCCATGAGGGCCAGGCCAATAGCCAACCAGCCGATCACGATGCTCCACTCCACCATGTTGAGGGAGGCGGGAGAGAACGGAATCACGAGCAGGCCGATGATGATGGCGCAGGCAGCGATAGCGAGGCCGATGCCAAACTTGCCGCCGGGCACCTCGTAGGGACGAGGCAGGTCGGGCTCGGTGAAGCGCATGCGCAGGCAGGCGAGGGCGACCATGCCGCAGGAGAAGATGAAGGCGAGAGCCGACACGTTGGTCAGAGGAATGAGCATGTTCTTGCCCAGGAACGGACCGATGACGGTGATGACGCCCAGAACGACGCAGGCGAGCTTGGGAGCGCCGGACTTGGGGTCGACCTCGGCGAATTTCTCGGGCAGCTGGCCCTTGCGGCCCATGGCGAGCATGATGCGGCTCGTGGCGCCGTAGAAGGAGTTCATCGGGCCCATGGGTCCAAGCGTGGCGATGACGAGCATGGCCAGGTACAGAAGCATGTTGATGCCCTTGAGGCAGGCAAGCGCGGGAACCGGGCTCTTAACAAACTCATGCCAGTCGAGGATGGTGCCGAACGAGTAGATGCAGACCATGTAGAAGCCGCCAGCGGCCAGCAGGGCCAGGGAGATGATCTTGCCGAACTTGTTCCAGTTGAGGCCCTCGGCTGCTTCCTCAGCCTGCTGAGGAATGGTATCGAAGCCGGCGTAGAAGAACGGAGTCAGAACCAGGACCGACACGATGCCGGCGAACAGGCTGGTGCTCTCGGTAGCGGCCTTGCCGCCGCCAGCGCCGGTGACCTGGGAGAACACGGGCATGGCATTGTCCGGCGAGCCGGTGAACAGCGAGACGCCCATGGCGAGCAGCATGCCGCAGAGCAGGGCCTTGGTCAGGAAGGCCTGGAGCTTGGCGGCCGAGCTGGCACCGCGGAAGTTGAGGAAGATGACGTAGGCTGCAAAGCCGAGCGCGATCAGCGTCGGGAACAGGTAAACGTCGGCGCCCAGGATGGTGTAGAGCTTGACGGCGCGCAGCCACTCAAGACCGGGCAGGCTGCCGAACATCTCGGACACGAGGGTCGAAATGGCGATGGCCTCCCACGGGCACAGGATGCCGTTGCCCAGGGCCAAAAGCCAACCGGTGATGTAGCTCAGCGTACGGCCAAAGCTACGATCGACATACTCGACGATGCCGCCCGAGATGGGGATAGCAGCCGTGAGCTCACCGAAAACAGCTCCGACGGGCACGAGGAAGATTGCACCCAAGAGGAATGCGATCATAGCGGGAACGGGACCGCCGCCCACGACCATCCAGTCGCCGACCTGCAGAACCCAACCGGTACCGATG
>CABSMB010000006.1 GCA_902478705.1 uncultured Collinsella sp.
ACGGCGGGGCCAGCGGCAAGTCAAAAGTCCATACGCCTACAGGCGAAAGAACACCAAACTAGGCTAGGCAGCCGGGCAGATCTTCTTGAAGAGCTCGATGACGTCGTCGAGCGTCGCCTCGCGCGGGTTGCCCGGGAAGCAGGCGTCGGCCATGGCGTCCTTGGCCAGGACCTCGATCTCATCAGCCTTCATGGCCTCGCAGACGTGCGGGATGTTCACGTCGGCGGAGAGCTGCTTGACGGCGGCGATGGCGGCATCGGCGGCCTCGTCGGTGCTCATGCCCGTGGTGTCAACGCCCATAGCGACGGCGACCTTGGCCAGGCGCTCGGCGCAAACCGGCTTGTTGAACTCCATGGCAATCGGCAGCAGCATGGCGCAGGCGACGCCGTGCGGGGTATCGTAGTGAGCGGACAGGGTGTGAGCCATGGCATGGTCGATGCCCAGGCCGACGTTGGAGAAGCCCATGCCGGCGACATACTGGCCAAGAGCCATGCCCTCACGGCCGGAGCCGGGCTGGCCGGACTTGGCCTCGGCGACGGAGTCGCGCAGGTTCTCGCTGATCAGCTTAATGGCCTCAAAGTGGAACATGTCGGAGAGCTCCCAAGCGCCCTTAGTGGTGTAGCCCTCGATAGCGTGGGTCAGAGCGTCCATGCCAGTAGAGGCGGTCAGGCCAGCGGGCATGGAGGCCATCATGTCGGGGTCGACGACGGCGACCTCGGGGGCGTCGTTGGTGTCGACGCACACGAACTTGCGGACCTTCTCGGGGTCGGTGATGACGTAGTTGCTGGTCACCTCGGCGGCGGTACCGGCGGTCGTCGGCACGGCGATGGTGAACACGGCGTGGTTCTTAGTCGGAGCAACGCCCTCGAGGCTGCGGACATCGGCGAACTCGGGGTTGTTGATAATGATGCCGATGGCCTTAGCGGTGTCCATGGAGGAGCCGCCACCGATGGTCACGATAGCGTCAGCCTCGGCGGCCTTGAAGGCCTCGACGCCGTCCTTGACATTCTGGATGGTGGGGTTGGGCTTGATCTCGGAGTAGAGGCTCCAAGCGATGCCGGCGGCGTCGAGCTCGTCGGTCACCTTAGCGGTAACGCCAAACTTGACCAGATCGGGGTCGGAGCAGACGAAGATCTTCTTGTAGCCGCGACGCTGGAGCTCGCCGGGGATCTCCTTGATGGCGCCGGAACCATGATAAGAGATGGTATTGAGAACGAAACGATTAGCCATTGATAGCCTCCCATCGTGTGCGGGGCACCCATTACGCCCCACGCTATGAGTCCCATCCTAACGCTTTTGAAACAAAAAACACGTGAGAATATCAAAAGTGTTAAAGCGTTTCAACAGATGATGAAAAATATTGCGGCAAAGGAACAGCCCCTTTGCCGCAATCGGTTACTTTCGGCAGCCCTCTTTCCAAGCCTCGGCCGCAACCTTCCAGCGTAAGCGCAAGTCGCGCTCGCGGTCGATGAACATGATGGCAAACGCGACAAACAGAAGCAAGCTCGCCACGACGATGGCGTGCAGGCCCATGCGCTCAATACACCAGTTGCCCAACACGGCGCCAAACACAAAGGTAAAGATCACGCCAAAGTACAGCAGGCCGTTTTCCAAAAAGCCGCGCCTGTGGGTGATGATGTAATCGTCCACGTTTTGCAGTGCATTGCGCAGGTTACCGATGCACATGGTCGTAGCGATGCCGTGACCATGGATCTTGCGGAAGCTCTCGACCTGCATACCGCAGGCAAACGAGGTGAGGCAGTTGGCGAGCAGGTTGTAACCGCCACCGGGAATAAAGCTCACGCCCAGCAAGATGACGGCTTCAAAGAACACCGTCACCTGACGCCAGTGAATCACGCTGCCAAACCGCTCGTGCACCAGGTCGGCAAGCATAATGCCCACGGCAAACGACACCACAGGGAAGAAGTAGCGCCCCGCAAGTGCCCAATTGCCCTCCGAGATGCTCACGCCCACGAGCAGGATATTGCCTGTCTGCGCGTTGGCGAAAACATGGTCGCGCCCAATGTACGAATACACGTCCATAAAGCCACCGGCGAGCGCCAAGATGATGCCCAGCTCAATAGACTCCGATATCTGTTTGGCACGCTGCATCGTCGTGCATCCTCCTTGTTGACGACTCTCTCGTGCGTTGGCGGAAACATAGCCGCCGTTCATACTGTAACCCATTGACAACATGGCGTGCGCGCGAGACGACCCCTTCGACACAGGGATACACAGTCTGGAAACAAACGCCACCCGCATCGACACGCCGATCCGCCAGCTCGTGTACTCCACCAGTCTTTTTAGCCCCGTCCTAAAAAGACTGGTTACAATTACGTGCAGCATACTAACAACGGGAGGGATCGTGGCAAAAAAGCCTCAGCACGCTCAGAACAACCAGCGCAGTCAGCAGGGCAAACAGGGCCAGCAGCAAAAGCGTGGCGGCAAGGCCCAGGGTGGCCACGCCACTCATACCCCGGCAGCACCCGCCCGCCCCTGGCGTCCGGGCCGCGATAAGTTCCTCCCCGTCAGCCGCGCCGACATGGATGCGCGCGGCTGGGACCAGTGCGACTTTGTCTACATCTGCGGCGACGCCTACGTGGACCACCCCAGCTTTGGTATGGCCATCATCAGCCGCGTCCTCGACGCGCACGGCTACAAAGTGGGCATCATCTGCCAGCCCGACTGGACCGACCCCGCCAGCATCACGGTGCTCGGTGAGCCGCGCCTGGGCTTTTTGGTCAGCGCCGGCAACATGGACTCCATGGTCAACCACTATTCGGTGACCAAGCACCGTCGCCATACCGACGCCTATACCCCCGGCGGCGAGGAGGGGCGCCGTCCCAACCGAGCCGTCACGGTCTACGGCAACCTTATCCGCCAGACGTTCAAGGATGCCCCCATCATCATCGGCGGCATCGAGGCGAGCCTACGCCGTCTGGCCCACTACGACTACTGGCAGGACAAGCTCAAGCGCTCGGTACTGCTCGACTCGGGCGCCGACATCCTCATCTACGGCATGGGCGAGCACGCGATCGTCGAGATCGCCGACGCGCTCGACGCGGGACTGCCCATCGATCAGATCACCTATATCAACGGCACCGTCTACCGCACAGGTTCGCTCGACGAGGTCTACGACTACGACCTGCTGCCCAGCTGGGACGACCTTACCGCCGACAAGCTCAACTACGCGCGCAGCTTTAACGTGCAGCAGCAAAACATGGACCCCATCACCGGGCATCGCCTGGTAGAGCCCTACCCCAACAGCGTCTATGTAGTGCAGAACCCGCCGTCGGCGACGCTCACCACCGATGAGATGGACGAGGTGGCCGAGCTCCCCTACGCACGCGATTGGCATCCCGACTACGACGCGGCAGGCGGCGTGCCGGCCTTTGCCGAGATCAAGTTTTCCATTAGCTCCAACCGTGGCTGTTTTGGCGAGTGCTCGTTTTGCGCCCTCACCTTCCACCAGGGCCGCGTGCTGCAGATGCGCAGCCACGACTCGATCATGCGCGAGGCCGAGCTGCTCACGCGCGATCCCGAGTTTAAGGGCTATATCAACGACGTGGGCGGACCGACGGCAAACTTCAGCCGCCCTGCCTGCGACAAACAGCTCAAGCACGGCGTGTGCAAGAACAAGCGCTGCCTGTGGCCGAGCGTGTGCAAGAACATGGTGGTCGACGAGAGCGGCTACACGCAGTTGCTGCGCGACCTGCGCCAGCTGCCGGGCGTCAAGAAGGTCTTCGTGCGCAGCGGCATCCGCTTTGACTACACCATGGCCGACACCTCGGACGAGTTTTTGCGCGAGCTGTTGGAGCACCATGTCTCGGGCCAGCTACGCGTGGCACCCGAGCACGTGAGCGATGCGGTGCTCTCCGTAATGGGCAAGCCGAGCCGCGCCGTCTACGACGCGTTCTGCCGTAAATTTGAACGCCTGAACCGCGAATACGGACTCAAGCAGTATGTGGTGCCGTACCTAATCTCGAGCCATCCCGGCTCGACCATGAAGGAAGCTGTGGACCTTGCCGAGGCCGTGCGCGACATGGGCTACATGCCCGAACAGGTGCAGGACTTCTACCCCACGCCGTCCACCATGTCGACCTGCATGTACTACACCGGCGTGGACCCGCGCACCATGGAGCCGATCTATGTGGCGCGCGACCCGCACGAGAAGGCCATGCAGCGCGCACTCATCCAATATCGCAAGCCCGAGAACTACAAGCTCGTGCGCGAGGCGCTGGAAAAAGCTGGGCGTCGTGACCTGATCGGCTACACCAAGCACTGCCTGATCCGTCCCGTACCCCCGCGCCCGGGCGAGACATCTGCCAACGGTGGGCATGGCACCGGCAAGAAGGGCGGCAAACCGCATGGCGGCGGCGCTGGCAAGGGACCCAAAGGCAGCAAGGGGCACGGCGGCATGTCGCGCGCACAGAACACTGCCGGTCGCAATCGCGCGGCCCAGGGACGGCAGGGCGCCAACGGCGGCGGACGCCGCAACTAGGGCAGCGGTGCGCTCGCTGCGTCCATCCCACACGCATGGCGCAGCGAGCGCATTGCCTCAACGAGGATGACGCCGGCGATCGCAACCGTAATTGCCACGTCGAACGGCGTGTTCACAAACCAGAGCAACGTCATGAGATACGACCCGGCATTAAAGGCAAAGTGCAGCAGAATCGTGTAGCGGAGCTTTCCGGTCGTCACGAGCACCCAACCAAAAATGAGGCCGGCGGCGCCCGCATAGCAGCCCTGTACCCAGTTCATGTGCATAAAACCAAAGATGGCAGCCTGCAGCACGATAGCCGCAGCGATGCCCCAGGTACTCGGGGCCGCCCAGGGCACCATGGCGCCGTCCTGCGCGTTCGCACGACGCCGGCGTTTCCAAAGTGGGTGGCACTGCGGATTAAACGCTCGGAGCGAAAACTCAAAAATAATGCCGCGCACCAGCAACTCTTCACAAAATGGGGCGCCGAGCACCGTAGTCAGGACGGCGAGATAGCTGGTGTCGCCCATGCCTGTTTCCTCGACAAGCTCGCTGTAGTCGGCCGCGGCATCGGGCAGCAGCGACAGCACGGCGTCGGTCACGTAGCCAACGACCACCTGCAGGGCCAGGCCAATCACGATAACGCAGGCAATACGTTTCCACGCTCCACGCGCTCCCCCGCCGAGCGGATGCGCGCTTTGCCGGCGTGCCATAAACGAACGCGGCCACAGATAACGCCACCACAGCAGCGCCATCAAAAACGATGCCGTCTGCGCGACGGCCTGAAGCAATTGAATGTCGAGGTCATCGATCGAAAAACCCATGAACACCGATGCGACGCCAAGGGCGGAGAACAAAACGACGCTCAGGGCAATATCGACAGCGACGACGCCAAAACAGGCAAGCGCCCAAATCATCGCATTGAGCATGCCAACCTCCTCAAAACCGTTCCCTAGTTCTACCACAACTCGGCAGAGAGCTGATCCCATGGGGACGGAGGAAAACGGATCACTTATTGATGAGAATCGGGCGCAGTGCCAAAAGCCCCGTTGGGCGAGATGTCGAACGGGAAGGTGCCGCAGCGATTGAACGCGGCGATAAACATGCGGATGGCGTTGGACGGCGTGGTGCCCACGAGCTGAGTTGCCGCCGCGAAGGCTGCCTTCTCCTCGGGCAAGACCTTCGCGACTACGGGGGTCATGTGTTCTGCCATGGCGCTTCCTTTTTGAAACGACGGTAGTGCGGATAGATGCGGGCCACGCGGCTGGGCGACGGGCTGTGAAGGCAACCCGATTGGCCCGCATCTGGAGTTTGTTTCTGCGGCGTTGGTATTACTTGGTATTCCTAAGTATTACCCCGCAGATAGAATACCACACCCGACCCCATGGGGACGGAGGAAAACGAATCATTTTGTTGCTCAGTTAGTATTTAGAGCGTGATGATGTCCGAGATATCGAGGGCCTGAACGTCGACGACATCGTGCGTGGCGAGCAAGAGCGTGCGACCGTCGAGCAGGTCTAGCACGGCCTCGGCCGTCGCATCGCGCGCGGCGGCGTCCAGGCCGGTAAAGGGCTCATCCAGAATGACGGCACAGCCGCCACACAGCAGGGCTCGAGCGATCTCGACACGACGGCGCTGCCCGCCCGAAAGCTCAGCCACGCGAACATGCACGTCGATTCCCGGGACCAACCGGCGCAGCAAGGTCGTAGCGTTCGAAGCATCCACGCGCGCATCGGCACACACCAGCACGTTATCCAAAGCCGAGCTGCCCTCTACCAAGCGTGCATCCTGAAACACCATCGAGCACGGCGCGCACTCCCCCGCTGCCAACGAAAGCAGCGTCGACTTGCCCATGCCCGAAGCGCCCATCACGCAGATACGCCCACCCGCAGGCACGTTGAGCACCAGACCATCCAGCGCCGGCGCCCAGGGCGCACGATCGCCCACGGCAAGCGCAAGCTCCGCTGCGGCGCCATCGCTCGCAGCCCCCGCACGCCCGCGCAGTCCATGCCCATGCGCCCGCACGGCCGCGCGCCACGCCACGGGTCCCGAAACCCGCAGCAGCCACACCAGCACGCGCTCACACGCCCACGAGGCGGCAACGACCAGCACGGTCCACGCCAGCAAATCAGCCGTCTCAATCAAAAGCTTTGCCTGATAGATGCGCTCGCCCACGGTGCCCACCGCCATGCCGATCAGCTCGGCTGCCACGCCGGCCTTCCAGCTCATGCCGATCACGGCGCGGGCGCACGAAAGCACAAACGGCAGGACTTCGCGCCAGGTATGGGCGCAAAACAGGCGCCAGCCGCGCACGCCATGCAGACGGAACATCTGCTCCAGCGGTTTATTCACCTGTGCCAAGCCCTCGGCCAGCGAAAAATACACGCCCGGCAGCGCCATCAAAAAGACCGCGGCGATGCTCACGCGCGCCGATCCCAGCCAAATGAGCAGCAGGACCACCACGCAGGCAACCGGCGTCGCCTTAACAAACGAAAGTGCCGGAGCCACCAGGCGCGCAAACGCCCGCAACCGTGACGAAATCCCGGCAAGCACGCCACCACACACCGCGGCAAGCGCCAGCCCGCCCAGTATCCGCGCGCCCGAGCCCACCAAAATCGCCCAGGTACCGCCATCGCACACCAGGCGCAGCAGCGCCAAGGCAACAGCACCCGGCCCCGGCAAGATCAGTGGCTGCGCCACCAGCGCCGCCGCGAAGACCCACACGGCAAGCCAAAAGGCGGCGACGGCACCTGCTGCCGCCGCCGCCTTCATACGCTCTGTCATTTGTCGAGCAAACGCACGCACGGGCTACTCCATGTAGTAGAAATCATCGGCCGGGAGCTTGCCGCC
The DNA here is from genome assembly GCA_902478705.1 of uncultured Collinsella sp. Taxonomy (GTDB): domain Bacteria; phylum Actinomycetota; class Coriobacteriia; order Coriobacteriales; family Coriobacteriaceae; genus Collinsella. The sequence goes on from CABSMB010000006.1 coordinate 7,331, forward strand.
CACGGCACTCGCGTCCGCATCGGCCAGCACCTGTAAGTACCCACCGAGCGCCGCCTTCATATCCTTCCCCGTCTGGCACACGAGCATGCACCCGGGAATCGCCTTTTCGGCAATCGTGGCGTTATCCACGATGCCCGCATCGACCACGGCCTGCGCCCAGTCCGCCGGCGCCGCATTGACGGCCTTCACGCTCGCCGCATGGCAGCGCAAGAACTCCGCCACGGCCTCGGGATGTTCCTCGGCAAACGCGCGGCGCACCACGGTCACGCCCGTCAGCAGGCGCGATCCAGTGTCACCCGCCAGCTCATCCCACACATCGGTCAGACTTACCGGCGCCGACAGCTTGCCTTCGCTCTTTGCGATGGCGGCGGTCTTGAACGGCTCGGGCAGCCCGCCCACGGCGGACGGGTCGGCAAGCAGGGCCGACAGTACCTCGGTGGGCTCGCTCTTAAACTCGAGCGTCACCTGGCCGGTCAGGCCCGCGCGCTCCAACAGGTAATTCATGACGTACTCCGGCGTGGTGCCCTTGCCCGTCATATAGACGGTACGGCCCGCCAGATCGCCAAACGAGGCCACACTCGCGTCGCCCGTCACAACGTTCAGCACGCCCAGCGTGTTGATGTCGATGACCTGCACCGCGCCCTCGGTCTTGTTGTAGAGCACGCTCGCCACGTTGGCGGGCACCAGGGCAATGTCGATATCGCCCTGAATGACCTTGGGCACAATCTCGTCGGCGGCAGTGTTGATCGCAAAGTCGAACTCATTGTCCGTCTCGCCATCGGCCGCCCGGTCCATAAACTGCACCAGACCAATCGAGGTCGGCCCCTTGAGCGAGGCGACGTGCACCTCGACCGGCTCGGCAGCAGCACCGGCGCCGTCCGTGGCAGCCGAGCCCGCGGCGGACCCGGCACCGGCAGCCCCGCCGCCACAGCCCGCGAGCGCAAGCGACAGCGCGCCCGCGGCGAGCGCCGAGGCAAACCCCCGGCGCGACATCTCAACATTAAACGCGCACATCGCTAGCACGCCCCCTCGTTAGGCATCGCCCATGCGTGATGGTCGGTATGCAGCAACTCCTCGGCCAGCGGCGAGAGCGGCTCACCCAAGAACTCGCGGTAGCACGCCTGGACATCGGGATTCTCGTGCGAGAAGCGAATGTCCGCAGCGGCATCCAGGCCCCAGAGCACCTGGCCACGCTCGGCTGCCAGCTCGCAGCCGTCGTGGATGGGCTGACCGCCGCCACCGACGCAGCCGCCCGGGCATGCCATAACCTCGACGAAGTCATAGCTCACGCGGCCGTCGCGAATCGCGTCGAGCAGACGGGCAACATTGCCCAGCCCGTGTGCCACGGCGACGCGCACCTTGGTGCCATCGATATCGGCCACGGCTTCCTTCCAGCCGTCCAGGCCGCGCACATCGGTGAAGAAGTCGGCGTCGGGATTCTTGCCCGTCACCAGGTAATAGGCCGAGCGCACGGCGGCCTCCATCACGCCGCCCGTGGCGCCAAAGATCACACCCGCGCCCGTGCCAAAGCCCAGCGGCGTATCGAGCGGCTCCTCAACCAGCGTATCCACGCTCACGTGGTTCGCGCGGATCATGCGCACCATCTCGCGCACCGTCAGCGCAACGTCCACGTCGGGCGCACCGCTCTCGCCCACCATGCTGGGCAGCGCGCACTCGGCCTTCTTGGCCGTGCACGGCATCACGGACACCACAAACAGACGCTCGGGCTCCACGCCCAGCACCTTGGCGTAATATGTCTTGGCGATAGCGCCGAACATCTGCTGCGGCGACTTGGACGTGGACAGGCTGTCGACAAACTCCGGATAGCGTGCCTTCACAAAGCGCACCCAGCCCGGGCAGCAGCTCGTGAACATGGGCCAGCCGTGGCTGTCGCCCTCGCCTTTGGCGGTCTTACCCAGGCGCTCGAGCAGCTCGGAACCCTCCTCCATAATGGTGAGATCGGCCGAGAAGTCGGTGTCGAACACGTACTCAAAGCCCACGCGGCGCAGCGCGCAAGCCAGGCGCTCGACGGTAGCCTCCTCGCGCGGAATGCCGAGCTCCTCGCCCCAGGCGCTACGCACGGCCGGCGCAATCTGCACCAGCACGATCTTGTCGGGATCGGCGAGAGCATCGAACACGGTCTCAGTATCGTCACGCTCGCGCAGGGCGCCCGTCGGGCAATGCGTAATGCACTGACCGCACGCGACGCAATCGGTCTTGCCGATCGGCGCACGCCCGCAGGTGCCCACGGCGGTATGCGTGGCGCGGTTGGTCAGGTCCCAAATTCCTAAGCCCTGCACGCTCTCGCACACCTTGATGCAGCGCATACATTTGATGCACTTGTCGTTATCGCGGATGATGGGGAAATCGAAGTCCCAGCCCTCGCGCGCCAGGTGCTGCTCGTACGGCAGATAGAAGATGCCCAGGTCGTTGGCGATGGTCTGCAGGTTGCAGTTACCGCTGCGCACGCAGCTCGTACAGCGCGAATCGTGCTGGGACAGTAGCAGCTGCACGTTGGTGCGACGCGCCTCGCGGGCCTTGGGGCTGTTGGTGTGAACCACCATGCCGTCGAGCACGTAGTTGTTGCAGGCGGCAACCAGCTGGTCGCAGCCCTCAACCTCGACCACGCACACGCGGCAACCGCCGATCTCGTTTAGATCGCGCAGGTAGCACAGGGTGGGAATCTGGATGTCGACGGACTTGGCCGCATCCAGGATCGTGGTGTGCTCGGGCACCACGACCTCGCAATTATCGATCGTGAGCTTAACCATGTTGAGTGCTCCGCTTTCGGTGTTGTCGCTGACAGTGGGGTTGTTGAGCTCTACCATTCCAGGTTCCTCCCTCCGCGGAACGCGCCAAAGCCAAAGTGGTCGCAACGCAGGCAGCGGCTTGCCTCCTGGCGTGCCTCCTGCTCGGTAAGGCCCTGCTCGACCAGATTCCAATCGTGGATGCGCTCGCCGGCCTCGCGCTCGCCCAGCTCGCAGCGGCCGCACTCGTGCTTGCCCTTAAACTGCACGGTCGGCAGCTCAACGTCGAGCTTGATCTTGTGGTCAAAGCCCAAGTAGCGGTCGATATTTGCCGAAGCAACTCGACCGGCGTTGATGGCACGGATGACCGTGGCGGGGCCGGTCTGGCAGTCGCCGCCGCTAAAGAGGCCATCGAAGTTGGGCACGGCGCCGTCCGAATCGGTGACGACGCGACCCCACTTGCAGGCGATACCCATGTCCTCAAACGGCTTGGAATCGATGTCCTGGCCAATGGCCACAAACACGCGCTCGCAGGGAATGACGCGCTCGGGCGTGGCGGCGGCACGCGGGGCCGGACGCCCACGACGGGGCTCGCCGATAATCTGCGGCTGCACGCGCAGGCCGCTCACGCGACCTTCCTCGCCCGTCTCAATAGCGAGCGGTGCGGTGAGCTCCAGTACCTCGCAGCCCTCGGCCTGGGCGCCGGCAATCTCGGCATCCTGGGCCGTCATGTCGCAGATGCGACGGCGGTAGACGATGCTCACCTTTTCGGCACCGCAGCGCACGGCAGAGCGCGCCACGTCCATGGCCACGTTGCCGCCGCCGATGACGCACACGCGCTGGCCGCTCAGGTCGGGCAGCTCGTCGTCGCCGATGGCGCGCAACATCTTGACGGCCGACTCCACGCCGGGCGCCTCTTCGCCCGGAAGGCCGAGCTTCTTGTCGCTGTGGGCACCGATGGCCAGGTAGACAGCATCGAACTCGTCGCGCAGGCGGGCAAGCTCCTCGCCGTTGACGGAGTGGTCGAGCTCCACGTCGATACCGGCGCTCAAGATCCAGTCGATCTCGGCCTGCAGGCGCTCGCGCGGCAGACGGTAGCTGGGAATGCCGTAGCGCAGCATGCCGCCCAGGTGGTGGCGCTGCTCAAAGATGGTCACTTTGTGGCCCATCACGGCCAGGTAGTAGGCGCAGGAAAGGCCGGCCGGGCCGCCGCCGATCACGGCGATGCGCTTGCCGGTGTTGTCGGCCACGGTGGGCTTGTAGTCGTTGAGGTCACTATGCTCAACGGCAAAGCGCTTAAGGGCGAGAATGTTCATGGGGTCATCGACCATGCCGCGGCGACAGTGCATCTCGCAGGGATGCTCGCACACCAGGCCGCAGACGAGCGGCAGCGGGTTGTTCTTGCGGATGACCTTGACGGCGTCGGCGTAGCGGCCGGCCTCGACCAGCGAGATGTAACCGGGAATGTCGACGTGCGCCGGGCAGCCCGAGACGCACGGGACGCGGGCCTCGCGGTCAAAGCCGCAGGAGTGCTCGCGGATGTGATGCTCAAAGTCGTCACGGAAGCCGCGGATGGCCGTGAGTGCCATGGCGCCGGCCTCGTAGCCGATGGCGCAGTCGCTCGAAAGGTAGATGGTGCGGGCGGTGCGCTGAATCAGATTGAGTGTGGACTCGTCGGCGCGGCCCTCGAGCACATCGGCGAGCAGGTCGCTCAGCGCGCTCAGGCCCACGCGGCAGGGTGTACACTTGCCGCAGCTCTGCGTCGAGCACAGGTTGACGAGTGCCGCCGTAAACTCAACGGGACACGGAGCGAGCGAACTCACCGCCAGACGGCGTCCGAGCGCATCGTGCAGGTCGTCCATGACGGCCTGAGCGTGGCTGCGTTCCATTACGTGCAGTCGAGCCATAAGATCCCCTCTCAGTGGCAGCCCGGAGGCGAGGCCGGGCGAAGTTGCTACACGCACAACACTGACCTAAAAATGTGTTAGGTATCAACACAGTTCGGCAGGCGGTATGAAATGCGACCATTAACGGTGGTAAAGACCTTTACCGCAGATTAACGCCATATTTGATAAAACGCGTTACCAAACGGCAATGCCCCGCCCGCGTACAACACGCGGACGGGGCATTGTTCAAGTTATGTGGCCAGCGGCACGGTCACCCTTACTTAAGCTCGGGCCAGTAACCCTTGTTGGCCTCGATCATGTCGTCGAGAACCTCCTTGGCGACCTTCATCGAAGGCACGGTCTTGTTGAGCGTAAAGGCCTTGAGCGCCTTCTCGTAAGAACCCTCGATCGTAGCCTCGACCACGAGCTTCTCGGAGTTCAGCTGCTGCATCATGAGGCCCTGCTGGAACAGAGGAATGTTGTCGCGGCTGATGACCTCGGGGCCATTCTTGCCAATGTAGGCAGGCAGCTCGACCATAGCGTCGTAGGGCATGTTGGGGATGGCGCCCTTGTTCTCGCAAATGACCAGGAAGCGCTGCTTGGTGTCGTTCTTCAGAGCGATAGCCAGATCGGCAATCCAGTCGCCGTGGCTGCCCGCATAGAACGTGCTCTCGTCGATCTCGCCCGTCTTCTCGTAGTGGTCGATGCCGTCGAAGAGGTTCTTCTCACGCGTCTCCTCAACCTCGTTAGCACGGGTGCGCTCGGGGTTGGAATGCTCGACAAACTCCTTCTGCTGCAGGTAGTAGTTCAGATACGTGTTGGGCAGGTACTCCGGGAAACACTCCATGATCTCGTACTCGCCCTTCCAGACGTAGTACCAGCTGCCCTTGGTGTGGCGGTTCTGCTCGGGGTGCTCGTCAGTAGCCTCCTCGGGCTTCTTTGCCATGAGCGAGCCCATGCCCTTGAGGTAGGAGTCGGGCAGCAGAATCTCATGCTCCTTGATGTACTCGCGCAGCTGCGGGAGCACCTCCTCGCCCTTGTGGCGAATCGAGGTGAACCAACCAAAGTGGTTGAGGCCAAAGTAATCGTACTCGACATCCTTCTTGTCGATATCGAGTGCGGCGCAAACCACGTCGATGATCGCGATCGGCATGTCGCAGATGTTGATGATGCGAGCGTTGGGACGCAGCACGCGGCAGCCCTCGGACACGATGGCAGCAGGGTTGGAGTAGTTGAGAATCCAGTAGTCCTTCTTGGCGTACTTCTCAACGTCATCGATCAGCTCGACCATGGGGAAGATGGTGCGCATGCCGTAGGCAAGGCCGCCGCAGCCGCAGGTCTCCTGACCCACGCAACCGTGGCGCAGCGGAATCTTCTCGTCCTGCTCGCGCATGGCATAGCCGCCCACGCGCATCTGGGCGAACACGAAGCTCGCGTCGGTGAAGGCGGTCGCCTTGTCGGTGGTCACCGTGAGCTTGATGTCCAGGCCGAGGTCCTCGTGCAAAATCCAGTCCACGAGCACACCGATCTTGCGCTGGCGCTCCTCGTTGATGTCGTACAGACGAATCTCGTCAACGTCGAGCTCGTCCTTGCGCAGGGCAATGGACTTGACGATGCCGGGGGTAAAGGTGGATCCGCCACCACACAGAGTAATGATCATTGTTTACTGCTCCTTCTCAATTGCGTTCTCGACTTTGTCGCGCATCTCGGCGACCTTCATGCCAAAGATGATCTGGATATTATTGCCGTTGCGGTTGATGCCGCTGTTGGGCACGTGGTTGATGAGGTCCTCATTGATGAGGTCCGGGTTCTTAACGTTCACGCGAAGACGCGTAAAGCAGTTCTCGAGCTCCTCGATGTTGTCCTTGCCGCCAAGACCTGCGACCAGGTCGGCAATACCTGCATCGACGCCCTCTGCGGGAGCTGCGGCAACAGCGCCCTGCTTCACCGCGACAGACGCGGCGGCCTCGCCCTCGGCAACGGACTCGGCGAGCTCGGACTCCTCCTCGCGACCAGGCGTGTGGAGGTTGAGCTTCTTAATAAGGAAGGTGAAGAGGAAGAAGTACAGAGCGGCGTTGACGACTCCGAGCACCAGCATGACCGGCCAGTTGGTCTTATCGACACCGAGGACCAGGTTGGAAACCACGATGTTGATGATGCCGCCTGCAGTCGAAGCGGGCACGGAGAGAACCTTGAGCAGAACCAGGAAGATGCCGGAAAGAACCGAGTGAACGACAAAGAGCACGGGAGCGGCAAAGACAAAGAGGAAGTCCATGGGCTCGGTCACGCAGGAGAGCACGGCGGTGATGATCAGCGGGATGATAACGGCCTTGGTCTTATCCTTGTTCCCCTTGTAAGCGGTGACGATAAAGGCGAGACCGATACCGATGTAGGGCCACAGGTTGTTGAAGGTGTAGCTGTTGAAATACGTGCTATCGGAGAAGGGCTGGCCCGTCATTGCCATCTCGGCGACACGGATGGGGTAGGCGCCGGCGATAACCTGATCGCCCAGCGTCAGGGTGCCACCCACATCGGAGAACTGGAACGGGGTGTAGATGAGGTGGTGCAGACCGGTGGGAACGAGCAGCTTGTTGAGCATGCCGTAGATAAACAGACCGATGTTGCCCGACTCCTTAATGATGCCGGCAACGGAGGAGATGGCACCCTGAACCGGAGGCCAAACGATGCAGAAGCCAGCGCCCATGATCCAGGAAATGATGATCATGATCAGGAACGGGAAGCGAACGCCCGAGAACATCGAAAGGGCAATGGGGAACTGCTTGTTCGAATACTTGTTGAACACGGCACCGGTGATGCAGCCCAGGATGATGCCGCCAAACACGCCGGTATCGAGTACCTGGATGCCCATAACGGTGCTCTGGCCGGTTCCGGTAAGACCGAGCATGCCGTTCGCTTCGGCAAGAGAGCCGGTGGCGTTGAGCACGATGTTGTTAGCCTGCAGGAACAGGAAGAACGACATCAGGGCAATCAGCGAAGCATGGCCCTTGTTCTTCTTTGCCATGGCGCCGGCAATGCCCACGCAGAACAGAATCGAGAGGTTGTTGATGATAAACATCAGCGACTGGTAGACAACGGCGCCCACAAGCTGGAACGGACCGGAGCCCAGTACGGGGACCAAAGCGCAGATGGTCTTGTTGGTCAGAATGATGCCCACGATGAGCAGAATGCCGGCAACCGAGAGATACATCATCGGCTGGACGATTGACTTCGCGAACACCTCCAACGGCGCTTTGAAATTGAACTTCTTTTTTGCGGTCATAGCGGTACTCCCCTTCCTTTTCCGCAAATTAAGACAGATGTGCCCTGGACAAGACCGTGAGCCTTGCCTTATATCAATCGATGTATAGGCACGTTATGCCTAGAGACCAGGTTCTCCAAGCAGGTTAACAATGTGATATGCGAGATAACTCTTCTCGGCATCGGTAACGACAACGTTATAGGTAGACGACAAGTGGGCGGCTATGGCGTCCGCGCACGAGAATGCGCACGGATACGCCGTTTCATCGATTCGGAACAGCGCGTCTCCGTTGATTTGCCCGGCCGTAGGATCGAGCGCTCGCTGCGCGAAAAACTGCAGGTGACGAACGAAACGTTCGTAAGGCAGCGAGGTGTTATCGAGGGTCGTAGAATAGCGCTCAGAAACAATCGCAAGCACGTCGCGAACAAGCTGGACCGAAACAATCAAACGATCGGAGCGTTGCGGCATGGTGGCGTTGACGATATGCAGCGTAATAAAACCCTGCTCTTCTTCGCTCATCTGGATGCCCATATACTCCTTGATAATCTGCAGCGCACGGCCCGCAAGTGCATACTCCTTGCGATAGAACTGCTGGATCTCGAGCAGCAACGGATTCTCACAGGAGACGCCCTTGCGCTCGCGCTCCAAAGCAAGGCTGATATGGTCTGCGAAAGCAATGAGAATCTTGTCGTTAATATCAACATTGAGCTCTCGACGGAGCATCTGAACAATGTCCTCGGCAATCACGAGGTTGACGGTGGGGATGGACTCCAAAAGATGTGCCAAGCGGTCAATCGTACGCGAGTCCTGAGAAGTTCCCTCCTGCAACGCGTAGGTCTTTTCGATCGACGCCTCGTCGATGGCATCGCCGGCATGACGGCCAAAGCAGAGGCCTCGACCGATGACGATGAGCTCGGAGCCATCGTCCGAAGTGACCATTGCGACGTTGTTGTTAAAAACTCGCTTGATAACCACGGTACCCACCACAAGAATTTACTCGGAAAGCCAGACGACAGGCTCTTTAACAGCAACAGGGCCGGAAGCATGCTCACGAAGAGTCGAGTTCTCCGAGCGCTCGCACACGATAACGAAGACCGTGGGATCGAAGCCGGCGGCGCGAACCGTGTCGAAATCGACCTCGACGAGGGGCTGGCCCGCGTCGACATGGTCACCCTGGGCAACAAGCGCATGGAAGCCCTTGCCCTCAAGCTTAACAGTGTCGATTCCGATATGCAGCATCACCTGAGCAGAGCTGTCGTCGGACATGATGCCCAGCGCGTGCTCAGTCGGAAACAGCGCCGCGACGGTGCCGGAAACAGGAGCGCACACCGTTCCCTCTTGGGGAACCACGGCAACGCCATCGCCCACTGCACGGCTGCTAAAAGCAGGGTCATTGGTATTTTCTAGATGAACAAGCTCGCCGGAAACGGGAGCGAGGATTTCGAACTCGGAAGCTGCAGTCTTCTGCTCATCCGAACCGCCCATCAGGCGAGAAAAGAAACCCATGGTGGCATGTCCCTTCATAAATATAGCCCAACCAAAATCAAGCGAATGCATCCAGAAAGACACACCCGTTCAAAGACTTTGGTTAGGCCCACGTCCGAGGGACTCGGTAACCTTCCGCATTTCTTTTTACGGGAGCTATTGTAGACGAGCCCAAAGCCAGAACAATCATTATGACCGATGAACGGTATTTTTTCTTCGATAAACGGTATTTAGGCGACACTTAGGGACTAGGCGGCACTTAGGGACGATCCTTTTCTGCCGGCACCCAGGGGCACTCCTTGCTCTGGTGCAATGGGGTCAGGTTTGTTTGCACCAACTTGGTGCAGATTAACCTGACCCCAATGCACCAATCTCGCTTGCGTTAGATGAAGATCTCACATTCCCTGCGCTCGACGCAAGCCTTGCTCAGCATCTGGGTAACGGCGGCAAGTTTGTTAGGGTCAAGTTTGCGAGCATTCTGCGAGCATACGGAGACGCAACGCATGCAGGAGATGCACGCCTCGCCATCCACCTGCCTTGGATCGTCCTTGTCGATAGCACGAACAGGGCACAACGCAGCGCAAGCACCGCAGGAGACGCAATCCTCCGTTGCATGGGGCACCATACTGTGGCCTCCAGCTTGCTTATAAGGACGATTGCCGGGAATAGAGGGCTCGGACGCAGCCCCGTCCAGTAGCTTTTGCCGGATCCGCTGCGCAAACTCTGAAAGTTGCGCCACATCCTGCGCATCCGGTCGCCCAGCAGCAAACTGACGAGCAACGGAATGCTCAGCAATGGCAGAAACCGCTGCAACCACCCTAAATCCGGCACGCTTCGCAACGTCTTCCAGCTCAATAAGCGTATCCTCAAACGCGCGGCCCCCGTAAACACAAACCAAAACAGCCCGAGCTCCGTTGCCACGCACCATTCCCAGTCGCTCAACCGCCACAGCTGGAACCCTGCCAGCATATGATGGGACGGAGATAACCGCAACGTCGCCCTTCGCCATCGAGACCCCGTGGAAATCCAACCCGCTATCGGTCAGATCGACAGTAACGATATTCCCGTCCAGCACCCCGGTCACAAGACCAGACACTTTCTCCGTTCCGCCCGTCGGACTAAACACAATTTCGAACATGCTCATCGAACATCCTCCCCTACGCTTGGTAACACACCAAGCCGCCCGCATGCTTAGACAGAGTATACGGCGCGCGGGGACACCCCGGTTTAGCGCAAAGGGGTCAGGTTTGTTTCCACCAACCTGGTGCAGATTAACCTGATCCCTTTGCACCAAACTATGCTGTCTGCCTCATCGATTTGCATAATTTCCGCTACAGATTGCATATATTTACATGATACCGCTGTGTTCTCCTGAGGTACCCCATCCCGGACCTGTCTCTTATACACATCTGACGCTGCC
>CABSMB010000007.1 GCA_902478705.1 uncultured Collinsella sp.
TCGCGGCCCAGGTAGCGATCTCGCGAGCCTCGACCTCCATGGTCTCGACGTCGTCGGCAAAGACCTCAAACGAGACGGACACATCGGTGATGTGGGTTAAGACCTCCTTGGCAAACGCGCGGTAATCCGTCACGCCGCCCTTCTTCATAAGGGACGGGTTGGTCGTGAAACCCTGAACGTTGCCGTTCTCGTACATGTCGAGCATGCCTTCGAGGTTTGCACCGTCAGCGAACACCTTGATTGCCATCTGCCTGATTCCTTTCGTTAGCATACGGCCGATAAACTGCTAAACACTTTACCTACGTTTATCAAGGCGTGAACTGCGGTTTTTTATCTTCTCGGCGAACGGTATAAACACCTCAGTGTTTGGATTGATAAATCGATTGAGCATGCAAAAGCAAAGAGTCGCAGTTTGAGCAAAAGTCAGAACGCGGGATTCATTAGATGAGGCCGAAATGCTGCATCGCTGTGACGGTGCCGTCGTGTGCGACATCGTCGGTCACGTAGTCGGCGACCGCCTTGACCTCGGGCATGGCGTTGCCCATGGCGACAGCCGTCTCGACCGCAGCGAGCATGCCCAGGTCGTTACCCGAATCGCCGAAGCCAAAGGTGCGCGCGTTGCCGGTGCGACCCAGGTATTCCAGCGCTCGCGCCACGCCCACGCCCTTGTCGATGCCCTTGGGGCTCAGCTCGCGATTCTGACCACCGGTGTTGCACAGCTCAAACTCGCGATCGATAAAGCCATCATCGTTGGCTACGCGAGCCAGGTCGCTCGCGACGATGCCTACCTTGCCCACGCGCAGACGACCGTCGACGCGCATTTCCTCGGTGCTGTGCACCACAGAAGTGCCGATCAGAGACGACTGCTCAACGCCCGCGGGTTCCAGGGCAAAAGTAGCCACGTTGGTCTCGAAAAAGGCTTCAATCCCTGCCGCGGCCATACGGCGAGCGAGCTCCGCAACAATGTCTTCGTCAAAGCAGTCCTCATGCACCACGCGGCCCTCGACCTCGAGCGTGGCGCCTGCCATGGCAACGATGCCCGCGGGGTCGAGCGCACGCAAGCTGTCCGCGATGAGCCACAGGGGACGACCCGTGCAGATAAATGCCTGGTGTCCCGCGTCGCGCAGACGATGAAACGCCTCGACGACCGTCTGCGAGGGGTGAACCGCCGAAAAGTCCTTGTCGGTCATGTTGTCGGGATCGAACGACGTCAGCGTGCCGTCCACGTCAAAAAAGAGCACGGCGGAATCGGGGCACGCATCAATCATATGGGTTCCTTTCGAGGATAAGGGCAAACGAAGCATCCATCATATAATGGAGCGACGCAACCAGAGAGGTCACCCATGGAATTTTACGCAAGCTGCCCCGAGGGCTTTGAGTCCGCACTCGCCGATGAGCTTAAACGCCTCGGGCTTTCGCATGTTCGCCGGCTGAAGGGCCGCGCTACATTTGAGGGCGAGCTCGAAGAAGGCTACCGCGCCTGTCTGTGGTCGCGCCTAGCGAGCCGCGTGTTTGCGGTGCTCGGGCGCTTTGAGGCGCAGGATGCCGACGAACTGTACGATAGCGTTTACGACATCACCTGGGAGACCATCATCCGCCCCGGCGCCACCATCGCCATCACCGCCCGCGGCGTGACCGAGCAGCTGCGCAACACGCGCTTCTCGGCCCTGCGCGCCAAGGACGCGCTGTGCGACCGTCTGGCCGAGACCACGGGCCGTCGTGCCGACGTCGATGCCGCCGATCCCGACGTTCACCTGCTGCTTTCGCTGCGTCAGCGCCGCGCAAGCATTAGCCTGGACCTTTCGGGCGACCCGCTGTTCAAACGCCTGCCGCCCGCCGCGACCCGCGCCGGCGAGGGCACGCACGTGCTGCGCCCCGACTACGCCGCCCTGGTGCTCGCGCAGGTCGGCTGGACCGCACTGTGCGAGCGCGAGCTGACGGCCGATGATTACGAAAACGAAGCGCTGCCTATGCTGATCGACGCCTCGTGCGCCGGCGGCGGTTTGCTGCTGGAGGCCGTGAATATTCTGACCGACCGCGCCCCGGGCGCCGCACGCGAGCGCTGGGGCTTTGAGGGCTGGCAGCTGCACGACGCCGCTCTGTGGGAGCAGTTGCTTGCCGAGGCACGCGAGCGCGAGACGGCAGCACGCGAGCGCCAGGCACGCATCGTGGCCGCGGATGTTGACCCCGCCGCCCGCAAGACTGCCGAGCGCATGGTTAAGTGCGCCGGCTACAAGCGCTTTGTCGATTTTTGCGCCGCCAAGTCCGCAACCGTACTGGACCACGCGGGCGCCGTCGCCGGCGCCGCCGTGGTCGCAGACACCACCGAGACCCCGCTTTCGCTCATGCACGACGCCATGACGCTGGTCGGTGAGCTGCGCCGCGCGCCCGAGCTTGCCGCGGCGTCGGTCGCCGCACTCACCCGCGACGGATTGCTGGCCCGCGCGCTCCACGCCGAGCCCGAGCGCTCGATTGCCGTCATGCCCAATAACGAGGAGGCGACCGTCGAAGTCTGGCCTTCGCTCGACCACGCCGCCGCGGCGTTTGAGGCTTCGACCAGTGCGGATGCCGAGGCCGAAGTTGCGGATGCCAACGAAGTCAACGACAACGCCGCCGACACCCCCATGCCCGAGCCTGCCGCCACACTCGACCTGGGTGACGGCAAGCCACTGCCCGTGCTCATCCCGGAGTCGGAGCAGTTCGCCAACCGCCTGCGCAAGAATGCCCGTCTGCGCCGCAAGTGGGCCAAGCGCGAGGGCGTGAGCTGCTACCGCGTCTACGATGCCGACCTGCCCGATTACTCCGCCGCCATCGATCTGTACGAGGGCTGCCCGCAGACGCCGGGCCGCTGGCTCGTCATCGCCGAATACGCCGCGCCCAAGACCATCGACCCCGCGCTGGCCCAGGCCCGCATGCTCGACATTCTGGCCATCGCGCCGCGTATCCTGGACGTGCCGGCCGAACATGTGCACGCCAAGGCCCGCATGCGTTCGCGCGGCGGCTCGCAGTACGGCAAGCAGGGCGCCGGTAAGGGCGCATCAGGCGAGCGCGCCAACATCGCACGCCGTCGCCTCCCGCTCATCGAAGAGGGCGGGCTCACCTTTGCCGTCAACTTTGACGACTACCTGGATGTGGGTATCTTCCTGGATCACCGCGTCACCCGCAACCTGGTGCGCGAGCACGCCAAGCAGGCGCGTCGTTTCCTCAACCTGTTTGCCTACACCGGCACCGCCACCTGCTATGCGGCAGACGGCGGCGTCGAGGAGACCGTGACGGTCGACCTCTCCAACACCTATCTGGACTGGGCCGAGCGCAATATGCGTCAGAACGGCTTTGTGGGGCCGCAGCATCACTTTGTACGCGATGACGTGCTCGCCTGGATTCGTGACCAGCGCCAGACGCGCAACCGCTGGGACCTGATCTTTGTCGACCCGCCCACGTTCTCGAACTCGTCCAAGATGGGCCGCCGCACCTGGGATGTCCAACGCGACCATGTTGAGCTTTTGGCCGGCGTGTCGCGCCTGCTCGCGCAGGGCGGCCATGCCATCTTTAGCTGCAACCTGCGCGGCTTCCGCCCCGAAACGCGCAAGCTCGCGCGTGCGGGCGTGGTGCTACAGGACATTACGGCGCAGACCATCCCCGAGGACTTCGCGCGCAACCAGAAGGTGCATCATTGCTATATCGTGCGCCGCCTGCCCATCGAGGACGCCATGGCAGAAGTCGGCTTTAGCGCCGAGGAAATTGCCGAGCGAACCGAGGAGCTGCGCAACCCCGAGGCCCGCAAGCCCCGTGCGTCAGTACCCGCGCACGCGCAGGCCGGCAACGGCAAGTCGAACTTTGCCGGCAAGCCCTCCCCCACCGGCAAGCTCAAAAAGAAGAAGTTTTACGCCAGCAAGCCCAAGGGCAAATAAACAAAGTTGCGGTGGAATACGGACTGTTTTGCCTGGAATTAGGCAAATTTAGACCGTATTTCACCGCAACTCATATTGGGATGGTGGTTGGCAATCTAGCCTTGGGTGACCAATCGGTAACCGATGCCCACATGCGTTTGGATATAGCGCGGATGCGCGGGGTCGGACTCGATTTTCTTACGCAACGTGCCCATAAAGACACGCAGGCTCGCCAGGTCGCTCTTAGTTGCCGTGCCCCAAATCTCGTGCAGGATAAACTGGTGCGTCAGCACCTTGTCGGCGTTATGCGCCAGCAGGCACAGGAGCTTGTACTCGATCGGCGTCAAATGCAGTTCCTCGCCATCCATCGTGGCGATGCCGGCATCAAAATCGATATGCAACTCGCCGGTATCGAACGAGCCCTCGGAGGCAACGCCGCCCGTTTGCGCATACGAGAGACGCCTGAGCGTCGTGCGAATGCGCGCAAGCAACTCCTCGACCGAAAACGGCTTGGTCAGGTAGTCGTCGGCGCCGGCATCGAGCGCGCGGATCTTGTCCGCATCCTCGCTGCGCGCCGAGACCACGATGATCGGCATGCCCGACCATGCGCGCACCGACTCCACCACCTTGACGCCGTCCATATCGGGCAGGCCCAAATCGAGAAGCACGATGCTCGGCGTCTGCGATGAGGCGGCAGCGATGGCGGCATGGGCGGTCTCCACGGCCATATGGCGCAAGCCGTGCGCCTCGAGCGCGGCAACGATTAGGTTGCGAACGGCGGGGTCGTCCTCAACGACCAAGATGAGCGGTTTTACGGCAGAGTTCGGCACGGCGCTACTCCTTATCAAACGAAACGTCAGCGACGGGAAGCTCAATCGTAAAGACCGAGCCGTGCGGGTCCGCCGCGGCAACCTCTATGCTACCGCCATGCGCTAACGCAATGGAGCGGCAGAGCGAAAGACCCAGGCCCACGCTGCGGTGGCTGTCGGCAAGACCATGGTTGGCGGTGTAGAACGACTCAAAGATGCGCTCGCGGTCCACGGGCGCGATGCCCGGGCCGTCATCGGCCACCGAGCACGTCACGCGCCCGCCGTCAGCGCCAATCGAAATCACGATATGCGAGCCTGCGGGCGTATAGGTGATGGCATTGTTCACCAGGTTCACCACGAGCTGCACCATCAGACGCGCGTCGACGTTAACGAGCGCCGGCTCATCGCACGCCACCACCTTAAGGTCGTGCTCGCGCACGGCCGGATTTACGTGGCGCAGTGCCTCCTCGACGATATCATCCATGAGCTCGAGCGTAGTCGACAGATGCATGCCGCCGCCCTCGAGCTTGGTGATGGCGAGCAGGTTCTCGACGGTGGCGTTGAGCCATTGCGCATCCGAGCGAATGGACAGGAGCAAGCCGCGGCGCGTCTGGGCGTCGAGCACGGCCGTGCCGGTCGAGCCCTGGTCGAGCAGCACGTCGGCATTGCCCGAAATACTGGTAAGCGGCGTGCGCAGATCGTGCGAGATGGAGCGCAGCAGGTTGGCGCGCAGCTGCTCGTTTTTGGCGAGCACCGCCGCCTCCTCGCGGGCCTCCATGGCGCGGGCGCGATCGAGTGCCAGCTCGCCTTCGCTCACAATGGCATCGGCAAGTGTCCGCTCCTCGTGCGTCAGCACGTCGGGCTCGGCAACGATAGCCAGCACGCCCACCACCGAGGCGGGGTCGCCCGAGCGCACGAAGCTGTCGCCCGTGCGAACCGTCAGGTAGATACCATAAAACGCCGAGCCGCCATAGGTGGCATCGAGCGGCGTTCCCACATAGGCGGACGCCGAGAGTCGCGGCGGCATCTGCGGCGCCAGTTCGTGCACCGGTGCCGCATCGCCCACAGCCGTGTACGTCGCACGCGGCAGCAGGTCATCGCCCTCGGCGTCGGCGCTGTACCATACGACCGGACAGCCCGAAAGACGCGCCAGCTGCGTTGCCATGGCGTGAACGATCTGCTGCTGATCGGCGCACCGCTGCAGCATGCGGTTGGTCTCGAGCACCATATGCGTGCGGCGGTCGCTGGCGGCAGCCTGTGCCAGAGCGCGGCGCAGGGCCAACGCAATCGAGCTCGACACAAGCGAGACCACGAACATGATGAAGAACATGCCGGGATAGACGCGGTCGATAAGCGACAGCGAGTAGCGCGGGTCGATAAACAAGAAGTTGTAGAGTGCCACGGCGGCAGCCGAGCTCAGCAAGCAATACAGGCGACTCCAAGTAAAGAATGCGCACAGCTGAACGGCGAACACATAGACGATCATGATGCTCGGCGCGAGACCCGGATGGTCGAGCAGCGCGCCCACAATCGTCGCCGCGACCAGCAGCCCCACCGATACGCAGGCGTCATACAGAGGAGTGCGGCGCGTCAGCGTTGTGCGCCGCCACCAAAAGCTATCGGCAATATCGCCGTCCGTACGGACGTCCATCAGCCCCCGCCCCTCTCTCAAAAACAAAAACCACCACAAAGGGACAGGCACCTTTGTGGTGGTTTTCCCTCGTGGTGGTTCTAAGTGTAAAGCCTTCTACGACCGGCAGTCGCTAGACAAACAGCACGTGCGCGAGCAGGGCGCACACGCACACCGCTCCAAATACCAGTGCCACGATCGAAATCACGCGATCGGCCATGTCCATGCTGGCACGATTCGTAAAGAACCGATCTTCGGCGGCGTCGGCGCGCGCCTCACGCACCAGCTCGGTCGCAAGATCGCAACCGTCAAGCACCTTTGCATCCATGGTTTCCTCCCAGGACTCAATCCCCGTCAATACAAACCCGCCCGTTCGCAGACAAACCTCGAGCGTCGACTACGGCCGCTCGTTGGGAGCCAGGCGCTGCATCTTATTCACGGCCTTGAACTTGGTGAACAGCGGCACATACTCAAAGCTCACGTTGGAGTTCTCCAGGCCGTACCAGCGTGCAGGCGTGCCGGCGGCGCGGCGGATGATGTACTTGAGCGTGATGGCCGTACGCTCGCTGGGCTCCACATCGCTTTCGGGCGCCAGAAGCTTACGGATCAGGACGAACTTGAACGTGCCGATGTTACCCGGATCCTTGTAGACCGAGTAGTCATGCGTCTGCGGCGGCAGCTCGCCGGTGGCAGCCAGGTCCTGAACAACCTGACGCAGGTAGGCATTGACGCGCTGGTTGATCTTGTAGCCCAGGTACAGATGCACGCGGAACACGTAGTCGGTGCCGAACGTCTCGACCGAATAGGCAAAGGTATGCGGTTCGTCCATGGTCTCGACGTTCACAAACCACCAGGCGTGGGCACGCTTGGGATGCTTGTCCAAGATCGAGTAGACAATATCGCGGTCGATGTAGTCGGTATGGGTGTCCTTGGTCAGGTACACGACGTTGTCGCTCATGCGCTCGTAACGGTCGTCGTCGCGCAGGCGCTTGAGCTGCGGCAGGTAGCTGCGCAGCGGCAGCAGCGTAAACTGGCGCTGCTCGACCGCCGTGCCGTTGTACCAGCACACCATAATGCCCATGATGAGTGCAGCCATGAGGATGGTGAAGTAGCCGCCGTGGAAGAACTTGGTGAGCGAGCTCACGAAGAAGAAGCCTTCGAGCAAAAGGAAGAAGGCCGCGAAGATCCACGGAGCAACCTTGAGCTTGCGCTCCTCGTGCAGGTAGAAGAAGAGCAGCAGCGTGGTGCACATCATAGTCAGCGTAATGGCAAGGCCGTAGGCGGCTTCCATATGCGCCGAGTTCTGGAACAGCAGCACCACGATGACGCAGCCGACAAGCATGACGTTGTTGACCATGGGGATGTAGAGCTGGCCCTTGGTCTCGGCAGGGTAGAAGACCTGCATGTGCGGCATAAGGTCCAGGCGGCTGGCCTCGGACACCAGCGAGAATGCGCCGGTGATGAGCGCCTGCGAGGCGATGATGGCCGCGATGGTGGAAAGGCCGACGGCAAACGGGCGCAGGCCCGGGGCGAGCATCTGGTAGAACGGGTTGAGGTCGGCAATGCCCATGAGCTCGGGGTTGGCAGCGTTGTTCATAAGCCAAGCACCCTGGCCCATATAGGACAGCAGCAGACAGCACTTAACGAACGGCCAGGTGGCGTAGATGTTGCCGCGGCCGACGTGGCCCATGTCGGAGTAGAGCGCCTCGGCACCGGTAGTGGCGAGGAAGCAGCTGCCCAGAATCATGATGCCCGCGTGGTTGTTGGGGCTTAGCAAAAAGGCGATGCCGCGCACCGGGTTGAGGCACAGCAGCACGGCGGGGTGCTGGAAGACAAAGAACAGACCCGTGCCGCCCAGGAACAGAAACCACAGCGTCATGATGGGGCCAAAGGCGTGACCGATCTTGGCCGTACCGATGCGCTGTACCAAGAAGAGCGCGATGATGATGGCGAGCGTAATGGCGACGACGCGGCCCTGGTCATCGCCCAGCACGGCATGGACCGCCGGGATGGTGCGCAGGCCCTCGATGGCCGTGGTAACGGTAACGGCCGGCGTCAGGATGCCGTCGGCGAGCAGCGCGGCGCCACCCAGCATGGCGGGGATGATGAGCCACTTGCCGCAGCGCTTGACCAGGCTGTACAGAGCGAAGATGCCGCCCTCGCCGTGGTTGTCGGCGCGCAGCGAGATGAGCACGTACTTGATGGTGGTCAGCAGCGTAACCGTCCACACGACAAGGGAGAGCGCGCCGAGCACGAACTCCTCCGTCACACTTCCGATGCCGCCGTTGCCGGCAACGAGCGCCTTGGTTACATACATGGGGCTGGTGCCGATATCGCCGTACACCACGCCCAGCGTAACGAGCATCGCCGAGATGCTCACAGGAATCGCAGCGTGCGAGGCTGCCTCCTTGGCCTTTTGTTCCATAAGCCGGTTTCCTCCCAACTTTAATGTTCGAAGGGATTATAGGCAATCGGCCCATGTTTTAATGCACTGTTTTCCCAGCTAGATAAACATTTATACGGCCTTTATGCCATCGCGCGATATGGAATGTGGCAAAGGGACTGTCCCTTTGCCACATTCGTCATTTTCCGAGCCAGTTTTTGAACCACCACTCCATGGAGCGACTCATCTCGGCCATAAAGGGACTGGTGTGTTTGCGGGTGTAGATATCCACCACGCGCTCCCCCACCTCGCGGGCATGCGGGCGAAACATCGCGTCCATCTCGGCCACCTGCGCGTCCATGGTCGCGGCATCCGCGCGGCAGTAGCGCTCCTCGTGCACCAGGTTCACCACGGGGTGCGCGATTGCCGGGCGCTCCTTACGGGGCGTGCCGATGATGAGCATCGACAGCGGCATGGTATAGGGCGGCAGATCGAGCAGCTCGGCAACTTCCTCGGCATTCTCGACGATATCACCGATGTAGCAGCTCCCCAGCCCCAGGGCCTCGGCGGCAACCACGGCGTTTTGTGCAGCGATCACGGCGTCCTGGGCCGCGATGGCAAAGTCGCCCAAACCCGGCGCGCGGCGGGGCGCCTTGCCCGTGCGCTCGACAAACTCGGGCTCAAAGCAGCCCACGTGCTCAAACAGATCGATCCACTTGGCATAATCGACCACAAATATAAGTGCCCAGGGCGCCTTGGCGATCATGGGCTGGTGGTCGCACAGATCGGCCAGACGGTCCAGCGTGGCCTGCTCGCGAATGCTTACGATGGAATACATCATCATGGCGCCCGCCGACGGCGCGCGACTCGCCGCATGCAAAATCGCCGCACGCTGCTCGTCGGTCACCGCCACGGGACGGTCGTTGTCATCACGCGCGAAGGCACGCGTGGAGGAACGGTGCTCCAACGTGTCCAGCACCGCATTGCCCGTAGTCTCGACCGGATAGCCGCACGTATCCACGCCCGCAGCTCCGCCGCAGTACTCGGCCCCCGTCATACAAACCTGCTCACCCATAGCTCTATCCTCGTCAATTCTTTAAGAAGCCTTTACGTTTCCGTGTAATTCCCGTCCATTATCGCGCAGGTCGCCACTACATTGCGCCGTACCGCCACACATGCGCGTTATTATGGCTGGTTGTTGTGCGCAGCCCTCAAATGCTGCGCATATCTTGGTAACAATCGGGTAAACCCCCGCTTTCGCAGGTTTTGAGTTTGTGAGGAGTCTCAGCATGTTCGCAGCCGCTATCTCGCTCATCGGTCTTGCGGCGACCGTCTACCTTGTTTTGCGCGAAGCCAAGGCCATTCGCGCGCAGTCGGGCACCGTCGCCAAGAGCGCTCTTGGATGGAGCGTCGCCTTTGGCCTGTTCCAGCTCTTTTTGACCGTCTGGGGCGCCGTGGGCCTCGTCGCCCAAAACGAGCCGCTCGCCTTTGTGATGCTCATCCTGACCAACGCCATCCTCACCGGCTGCGCTTGGGCTAGCATCGCCCGCGACCGCATCGCCCCGCGCGTCTTTGCGTTCGCCGGGCCCGACGCCCCCGCCCCCACCGGCAAGCTCGCCCGCCTGCGCGGCGCCTTTGTGGGCAAACCGCTCGTCGCCGCCGTCCTGTGCCTGCTGCTCGCCGGCGTCTTTGCGCTGCTGGGCATGGAGGTCTCGTCCAACCACGACTTTACCTGGGTCTACCCCCTGTGCATCCTGCTCGAGTGGGCCATCATCACCACGCTCATGGTCGGCCTGTTCTTCCTGTTCCAGCGCCACGGTGCAGCTCCCGCGGTCCTGGCCTTTGCCCTCTTTGTCCTGGGCATTGCCGAGTTCTTCGTCATCACGTTTAAATCCATGCCCATCCAGCCGGGTGACCTTTCGGCCATCTCCACTGCCGCCGCGGTCGCCGGCACCGGCTACACCTTCTCCATCTCGCTGTTCTGCGTGCTGTCCATGGGCTTTACCGCCATCGCCATGCTGCTGTGCGAGTACGCCGGCCTGGTCGCACCGCATCGCCAGAAGGGCGCCGCCAACGCCAAGCGCATGCTGCTCACCAACCTGCTCGTAGCGGTGCTGTGCCTGGGCGGCGTGACCGCGCACGTCACGCTTATCGACTACTACAACACCCTCGGCATCACCGTCTACACCTGGCGCCCGCTCGAGAGCTACTGGCGCGAGGGCTACCTGCCCGCTTTCATTAGCGCAGCGCAGTCCATCAAGCCGCCCAAACCCGCCGACTACTCCGTCGACGATGCCAAGGCCACGCTCAAAAAGTACGCCAAGGCCTACGACAAGTCCGACGCGGCCAAGAGCGACGAGCGCGCCGCCGCAAAGGAGCAGTTCGACAGCGAGAAGCCCACGGTCATCGCCATCATGAACGAGACCTTCTCGGATCTGTCGATCTACCAGAACATGCGCGCCGGCTACGAAGGCCCGCAGTACTTTAAGAACCTGTCCAACTGCCTCAGCCGCGGAAAGCTCTACGTGAGCGCCTACGGCGGCGGCACCGCCAATACCGAGTTTGAGTTTATGACCGGCAACTCCATGGCCAACCTGGGCTCGGGCGTGTACCCCTACACCATCTACAACATGGAAACGACCGGGAATCTGGCAGAGCAGTTCAAGTCGCTCGGCTATTCCACCACCGCCATGCACCCCAACCACGCAACCAACTGGAACCGCGAGAACGTCTACAAGGACTTTGGCTTTGACCAGTTCCTGTCCATCAACGACTTCCAGGGCGCCGATACCCTGCGCGGGATGGTGACCGACCAGGCTACCTACGACAAGATTCTTGAGCTGCTCGACCAGAACGCCGATCCTCAGTTTATCTTCGACGTGACCATGCAGAACCACTCGGGCTACGACACGGGCCTGCTGCCGGTCGACAAGCAGATGCATCTGAATATCGACACGACCGACCTGGACGCCAAGACCGTCGAGGACGGCACGCTGTCCGATGTCGACGAGTATGTCTCGTGCATCGAGCAGTCCGATCAGGCGCTGCGCTACTTCCTCAACGCCTTGAGCAAGCTCGACCGCAAGGTAGTCGTGGTGTTCTGGGGCGATCACCAGCCGTTCTTCCCGTCCAAGTTCAACGACAAGTGGTTTACCGACGAGGACGACGCCACCCACCAGGAGCGCTTGTGGCAGACTGACTACATCATTTGGGCCAACTACGACGTTGCCGGTTGCAACCAGACGAGCGAGGTCGACGACCTGTCCACCAACTACCTGTCCACCCAGCTGATGCAGCTGATCGGCGCACCGCTGACCGACTACCAGAAAGCGCACATGACGCTGCGCGAGTCGCTGCCCGCCATCAACTCGGTCGGCTACGAGGACGCCAGCCTGCGCTGGGCGCTCTCCTCCAACGTCACCGGTGACGACGCCGCCGCAGCAGCCGCCACCAAGGCGCGCGAGGATTACGCCAAGATGCAGTACTACGAGATGTTCCGCGATGGCAAGAACGTCTATACGGAGCACTTCCAGACCGAGGCCAACGAGACCGACCCCAACCTGGCACCGGGTACGACCAAGATTAAGTAGCTGCTAGCTGCTGAGCCACAACTGAAACGTCTGTCCAGGCGGAGGCATATAAGGTTCCCTGCTCGGACAGTCCTGCGCAAGACGAAGGCCACATTAAGTGGCCTTCTTTGCGTGCGGAACTCGCGATGAACCTTATATGCCTCCGCCTGGACAGACGCCCTGATGTTGGGGCGTGGCTTGTCTTGGGTGTATCGCCGAACATATATAAGTTGAAGGCCACGTTATGTGGCCTTCTTTGTTTGCGGAAAGTGTGTCCCGGAATTCTTGTCTGGAATGGGATGCAGTTTCCGCTTGGGACCCGATTGGGAAAGTGTGTCCCACTATTCAGCTGGATTCCGGGATGTATTTTCCGGTTGAGGCTCGTTGGGGAAGTGCGTCCCGGTCTGGGCGCTCAAACTGGGATGGATTTTCCGGATGAGGGCTTGACGGAAAATGTGTCCCGTTCCGGGCGCTAATTGTGGGATGCAGTTTCCGCTTGCGGAGTCTCCACTCAACAGAAAACCCGGGTGGCCTGTTTTTTGGCTACCCGGGTTTTTGGGTTGTCGATATGTTCGACTGGCTACTAGTGGGTCTTGCGGCGCTTGATCAGCATGATGAGGGCTATCACTACGAGCGTTGCTCCCGCTGCTGCTGCGGTGGCGACTAGGGCGAATGTTTGGTCGCCGGTGTTTGCGAGGTTCTTCGCTGTGGTCGTAGTCTTGACCTTGGTGTCGGTCTTAGCTCCGTTGTCGGACTTGGGCTTGTCCGGGTTCGTCGGGGTCTCAGGAGTCTCGGGGTCCTTTGAGCCTTCGGAATCGGTTGGACCGGCGGTGTTTACCAGCGTATGGTCCAGGAACTTCTTGGCGCCCGCACTTGCCTGTGAGAACAGGCGGCGCGTGCGGATCGGGGTGGCGTTCACCGTTGTGGGCGCCGTCTCCTCGGCCTCGATATTCACGAGCGCCGTGCCGGTGTCGAGGCCCACGTCGTTGTATCCCACGTGGCAGTAATACTGCGCACCGTCATCGTCTGCGGTCAGGTCAATCTCGAGCTTTGAGGCCGTTCCAGCCGCGAGGTTGCCATCGGCACCCACGAGCTTAAACTCTGTCTCGCCGCGGCCCTTGCGGTACCACATATAGGTCAGTGCCAGCCCTGTTTCGCTATCGTCGGCACCGAGTTGCTTCACATGGCCAATCGCCGAGAGCGTCAGGTGGCTTCCCGCCGTGCGCTCAACCGAAGAGTCGTATCCAAGATCCGACCCCTCCGCAGCATCCGCCGCAGGTCCGCTCACGGTCATCGTCATGCCATCGGGCATGGTCTTGACCGTGATGATTGCCGAGCGAATACCTGTTTCGGTCGTGGATCCATTCTTAACGGCGGCGATGGCGAATCGATACTCCGTATTGGGCTGCAGCCCATCCCACTTGAGCGAGGTCTGCGTGTTGTCGGCAATCTTCCAGCTATTGACGACCGCATCCGCCGCATTGCTCTGCAGCATGCCCACGCCGTAGCTAAAGCCACTCTTGTTTGCGAGCACATCGTCCCAGCTAAACGTGACGCTGGTCGAATCGACGGCGTTTGCCGTAAAGCCCGTCACGGCCGGCGCGTCGGGCATCTCGACGTCCTTAACGTCATAGCCCACGATCCAGAACTGGTCGGTGTCCTTGGTGCCGAGCTTGTCGCCCGAGTCTGCCTCGAACTTGTCGACATCCACCGCGTTGACGCCCAGACGCCACACAAAACCGTACTTGCCCTGCGCGGCCTCGGGCAGGTTGTCGACGGTGCCGCCGTATTCGGTCGATTCACTCGAGGAGTTACCCGTAGTAAAGCCGGCGTTGGCACCAAAGCACAGGCCGCCAAACAACTCGTGCTTTGCGAGCTTCGCGCCCATGACAACGCTGCCGTTCAGCGTCAAGCCGAGCTCGAGCTCCTGCTCCTTGCCCTCCTCGACTTCGATGGTCTGCTCAATGCTCGCCCCCGACTGCGCGGCGGCGCCGTTAAACCCATCGTGCGTGTAGGCGCGCGTTACGCCAGGCTTGCCCAGGCCAAAGGAATCCCCAACGGGAGTCTCGCCGTTGAGCGTCGTTTGATAGGTTCCGGGTTCTCCCGACCGGTTGGTCAAAAAGTAGCTGAGCGGCGTCATATTGTGCTGTTTGGCAATGCGGTCATAGGCCTCGACATTAACGACCGAGGTCTGCGCGCCGAGCGACACGGGCGCCGCCATCACGCCCTTGCCACCAGTTTCCTCATTTTCGATCTCATACTCGTAATAGACCATCGGAATCGTGTAGAGCACGGCCTTGTCACCCTCGCCGGCATGCGACTCATAGCTTACGCTTGCGCTGACCGTGCGCTCGCTCCGGTAGTCATAGCATCCCTCGGCGGCAAAATCGACTGAAGCATTCATCGCGACCAGGGGCGGACCGGTCTGCACCTCGACGGCAACGCCCAACTCGGCGCCAATGGTATAGCCCTGGGATGTCCCCGTGCCCTTTTCCTCTCCGTATGACGTGCCGCCCAACACCAGATAGCCGTATGCCTGCTCCAGATCCTCAACATAGGGCGCATCCTGCAGCACGGCAAGCACGCGCGGGTTGGTATAGACCTTGTAGCGGTCCTTGTACGTGATCTTGACGCTGTCGTTGTCGACATCGGGCAGCGCGAGCGAGATAAATGTGCCGTAGGTAGTGCCGCGACGGTTGCTCTCGCTAATCACCTGCTCCTCGCCGCGGCGCACCTTTCCGTTCTCGTCGAGCGAAAAATGCGAGGCGGTCATCCAATAGTAGTCATCGTTCTTGCGCAGGTCCTCGTCGCGGTGCTTGCCCACCACGGCGATAAAGCTCTCGTTATAGCGGTCCGAACCCGAGACGCTGCCCGCCTTGACGTCGCTGATCCACACCTGCTCTATACCCTTGTGGTCATGCTTGTTGCTGCTGTTGTATTGCTGACCGCTCATGCTCATGGTTCCGACCATGGACCCCAAGCCCTGAGCCCCGCTCTGTGCCGTGTTGCAGGCAAAGTCGCGGAACACATCGCCGCCCACGAGCACCTCGTCAACCGCCAGCTGCTCGGACAGGCCGTCAAGGTTGGCAGTGGCAAGGGCAATAGGCGCCAAGGTGCACGGATAGCGCTTATCCTGAGCGCTATCCTTCCATGCGCTGTTGGGCACATGCATCAGCCCATAGGAGGCGAGGAGCCCGTCTCTGTATTCCTTACAATCGGAAAGCTTGAACTCGCCAGACTCCGAGTCAAAATACGCGTAGCGGTACAGCGCGCCGTACAGCCCCTTGCTGCCGTCAGAAGCGCCGTAATCAAAAGCGCTGCGTTGCCAGTCATAGCCCGCAAGAATAAGGCCCGTGACGGTTTCACCCGTCTTCTTTCCTTCTTCATCGTAGGCGGCAAACGTGCCGAACGTCGCATTCGCAGCGACCATGGTCTTGCCGTTCGCGGAGAGGGAGATTGCGCCCGCGTCGCCCAGAGCATCGACATGGACGAGCGCACCCTTGGATGCATCCCACGAAAACAGCTCGCAATGCGTCGACTTATCAATATTCTTCTTGCCGTAGGGTGCCGAGACCACGATGGCGAGGTCATCGCAAAAATCGCGATCGAGGTCGCCGGCCGCTAGCGAAACGACAGGAGCTGACTGAAGCTGCGTCCAGGAGTCGTTCCCGCCCTTGTTGTGCGTGGTGTAGTCCGCGGCGTTACCGGCATCGATCTTGACGACGCTTTGCTTCCAGTTGCCGCCCTCCAAGTCATACATGTCGACTACAGCCTTGCGCACGCCGTTCTCGTCGACATAGCAGCCCGCGTAGACAAAAAGCTCGTCGACGCCGTCGCCATCGACATCGCCCGCCTCGACATCAAAGACGGCGTCGTGCTCTTGCAGGTAACCGGCATCCAGGTACTTAAAACGGCCTCCGTCCATCATATTGGTGTTGACCGTCACCGGCAGACGCGTATCAAGGCTGCGCGTGCGCCCGTTGCTAAACGAATAGAGGACCAGCTCAACCTTTCCGGCGTACGACTTGCCGTCGATCGTCGTGGACGAGCTGTCACCATAGGCGCGAAGCTCGGCAACGCGGCTCTTTTTGCCCGTTTTGGCATCGCTGCAGAACTCAACGCTTGTGGCGTGAATGCCCGAGAAGCCGTTGTTGTCGTTGGCAAGTACCGTCGAGGACTCATTGTTGCTCAGATACGACCAGGTGCCGCCACCGTAGTCGCTATGCTTGTAGAGGTCGCTGTTCGTATCGAAATTGTTGACGTTTTGCCAGAACTTTGCGGCGCCCCACACACTTCCATAGCCATCGGTGAGTTTGCTGCTGCCGCCAATATCGCCGCGCTCGACGTTCTCGAGCTTGTCGCGCAGAGTGTAGCGATTGCCATGGCTGCCGTTAGCTGCCATATAGACCTCGCTGCGCGTGGCAAACGTCGTGGGAGTATCGGTGGAATAGGGGCCAACGGTATCGGCCGGAATGTCCTCGCTCGTGCCCAGGCCCAGATCGCTATAGTCCTGCTCGGTCATATCGGTGATCTCAGGCGCGTCGGCCGCCTGGGCGACGTTGGGAGCCGCCGTGAAACAGGCGACGCTCGTGGCGATCAGCGCAGCAAGCGCCGCCGTCCCAACAAGCGGGATTTTCGACAGCCTACGGATACGGGGGGTGTGGAACGTACATGAGGGACCTCGCTTTATTCGAGTGGAGTGGACTCATTTTTGCAAATGATACATCCGATGCCCGATATCACGTGTCTCATTTTCGCCAACGGCGTGTCTCATTTTTGAGAATCCGAGATGCCGCGGAAATCTTATCCCAGCTCAAAGGCCATTTCTGGGATGTATTTTCCGTCGAGTGCCTCATCGGGAAACTGCATCCCATTTCAAGCGTCGATTCTGGGACGCACTTTCCCCTTAGACCCTCAACCCTGT